>NZ_JBEXKG010000464.1:0-1002 GCF_040609555.1 Streptomyces sp. NPDC004658 | reverse complement strand
GAACGGGGCTGACGCGTGGGGCCCGAGGGTCACCACCGGGATGGCCGGCCCACAACTCGTCGATCTCTCCGGTCGGTTCGGTGTGGTGAACGCGGCGGCCACCGGTGGCTATCAAGAGATCGTCGAATTCCAGGGCGCCGATTCCGGCGCAGTGCTGGAGAAGCGGATACAGACCGGTACGGCGGTGTGGGGCAACACGTTGTGGACCGTCCTCAGGGACTCGCCCACGGTGACCTCGAAGGCGCTGCCGGACGGTGTGGCGGGGCCCTCGTTCACCACGCCCAACAAATGTGTTCCCACCGAACTGCAAGCCGTGGGCCGCTGGGTGTACTGGACCTGCCACGCAAGCGGGTACTCGTTCGGCGGTGCGGGTGTCTACGACCGGCTGACCGGCCGGGTCACGACGGCTCCGGATGCCGAGATTCTGCTGGGCGACACCTACTTCGTCGCCTACACGCAGGAAGCAGGTCTCACGCTCTTCGATCTGCACAACGGCCTCCCGACCGGCGGCACGTACGCGGATCTGCCCCACCGCGCGCTGGTGAGCGCGGCGGATCTGAGCGAGAACACGGTGCGCCGGGCCGGCTGGACCGTCGACCGCTTCGGCGGCCACGTCGCCTACACCGGGGACGACCGGCGGGTCCGGATCGTCCCCACGGGCATCCCGGCGGCGCCGCTCTCGGTGATCGACACGAAGGCGCCCGTGACCTCGCTCGATCTGCGGGTCGCCGCGCCGAGCTGGGCGGGCACGTGGTGGCTGTCCAAGCCGGCCGCGTCGTGGCAGGTCACCGTGAAGGCCAAGGCGTCCGGCCAGGTCGTCCGTACGATCACCGGCGGCGAGGCGCGTGGAACGTTCACAGCAGGCTGGAACGGTACGGACGCCGCAGGCAAGCTCGTCGCCAACGGCGCGTACACCTGGTCCCTGTCCGCGAAGCCGGCCGACGGGCAGGGTCCGGCTCTCGCGGTGTCGGGTTCGGTCAAGGTGACGGGCGGTGCGGCCGC
>NZ_JBEXKG010000463.1:0-1003 GCF_040609555.1 Streptomyces sp. NPDC004658 | reverse complement strand
GTCCACGGGCATCCTGCCCGTGGCGATCGGGCTGGAGGACGACGAACTGCACGAGACGTTCGCCGCCGTGGGGTAGCCCGGGCGGCAGGACGGACGACGGGGAGACTACGCGACTCCGGCCGAGGCAGAACCGGCCGCGAGCCGGTCCCCGATGGCTCGCAGCCCTGCGAGGTCATGGACATCTCCGGGCAGCGCGGCCACCGCGGTCACGGCCACCTCGGGGTGCAGTGCGGTGAAGCGGTCGCGTGTGCGCTGTTCGCGCGCGACCACCTGCATCCGCTCGGCGTGCAGACGCAACAGACCGGCCGTCAGCTGTTCGACGGTCACCGGGGGTGTGGTCGCGGGTTCTGTGGTCGCCGGGTCCATCTCGGCGTTGGTACGGGCGTCGGCATCCAGCTCCGGGACGTCGGCGGGCTCGTGCTCCGAGGCGTGCTCGGCCGGTTCGGGGGTGGCGGCTCCTGCGGTGTCCGGGGTCGGTGCGGAACCGGCCGCGGGGGATTCGGCGGGCTCACGAAGTCCAGCCTTCCCGGCCCCCTGATCCACAATGCCGTCGGCATCAAGATTTTCTGCGGCGGCCAGCGCGCGCTCCGCGGAGAGCCGGGCGGCGTCACTGCCGTGGACCCGGTTGAGCACCAGGCCGGCGAGCGGCATGTCCTCCGCGGCCAGCCGCTCCACGAAGTACGCCGCTTCGCGGAGCGCGTCCCGCTCCGGGGTCGCGACGACGAGAAACGCCGTGCCGGGTGCCTGGAGAAGCTTGTACGTGGCATCGGCGCGGGTGCGGAATCCGCCGAACATGGTGTCCATCGCGGCGACGAACGTCTGGACGTCCCGCAGGAACTGGCCGCCGAGCAGCTTGCCCAGCGTCCCGGTCATCATCGACATGCCCACGTTGAGGAACTTCATTCCGGCCCGGCCGCCCATTTTCGCCGGGGCCATGAGCAGCTTGATGAACTTCCCGTCCAGGAAGGAGCCGAGCCGTTTCGGTGCGTCCAGGAAATCCAGC
>NZ_JBEXKG010000462.1:0-1006 GCF_040609555.1 Streptomyces sp. NPDC004658 | reverse complement strand
CACCGCGCGGCACGGCCGTACGCCCCGATATGCCTGCTGGGCACGGGTGTTGGGCGGCCCGCGGACGGTCAGGGGGGTGGTCCGTGTTCTCCGCACACGCCCCGGGCGCCTTCAATGACACGCACTGCCCAGGGCGCCGCCATCGGCGGCCCCGATGGCCGAAGAGACGGGTGGAGCATGACCGTTGCCGATGTCAGTGTCCGAGTGGCCGAACGAGAAGCGATCAAGGAGGCCGTGGAGCTGGGCCCTTCCCCGAGCGCGACCGAGGCACAGCACGCGCGGGGCAAGCTGACCGTGCGCGAGCGGCTGGACCTGCTGTTCGACCCGGGTACGTTCCGGGAGATCGAACAGCTGCGACGGCACCGGGCCTCCGGGTTCGGGCTGGAGGACCGCAGACCGCACACCGACGGGGTGGTGACCGGCTGGGGCAAGGTGGACGGCCGCAAGGTGTTCGTCTACGCGCACGACTTCCGGATCTTCGGCGGCTCGCTCGGCGAGGCCCACGCGCAGAAGATCCACAAGGTGATGGACCTCGCGCTGGCGTCGGGGCTGCCGCTCGTGTCGCTCAGCGACGGCGCCGGGGCCCGTATCCAGGAGGGCGTCACGGCGCTCGCCGGGTACGGCGGCATCTTCCGCCGCAACGTGGCCGCGTCCGGGGTGATCCCGCAGATCAGCGTGATGCTCGGGCCGTGCGCCGGCGGGGCGACGTACTCCCCCGCGCTGACGGACTACGTGTTCATGGTGCGGGACATCTCGCAGATGTACATCACCGGACCCGACGTGGTGCAGGCGGTGACCGGCGAGAAGATCACCCACAACGACCTCGGCGGCGCCCAGGTGCACTCCACGGTCTCCGGCGCGAGCACCTTCCTGTACGACACCGAGGAGGAGTGCCTCCAGGACGTACGCCACCTGCTGTCGCTGCTGCCGTCCAACAACCGCGAACTGCCGCCCTCCGTCCCCTGCGACGACCCGGCGGACCGGCGCGGCGAGGCACTGTCCCGGC
>NZ_JBEXKG010000461.1:0-1007 GCF_040609555.1 Streptomyces sp. NPDC004658 | reverse complement strand
GCGTCGACGATCCCGCGGGCGATGTCGGAGAGCGTCGCCCCGCCCGCCGTGTTGGCCAGGAGGTCGCGCTCCTCGTCCTTGAGCTGCTGGCTCAGGCGGGACAGGCGTCGCTGGAGGACCTCCGCCTCCTCCGCGCTGATCGACTTCGTGCCCGTCTTGTCGAGCAGCTTGGCCAGCGACACCTGTGCGCCCGTCGCCGGGATCATGGGGCGGGCGTCGACCAGCGGGGAGGTGGTGACACCTGCCGCGTCGATCAGGACGAAGCGGTCCTTCGTCACGTCGTCGTCGGCGTCCGGGGTGACCTCGCGGAGCTCCGTCGCGTCGATGGTGCGGGCACCCCGCCCTTTCATCTGCTCGAAGAGAACCGCGCTGCGCACCGACCGCAGGAAGATCACGCATTCCAGGGCCCGGACGTCCGTACCGGTGGCGATCATGTCGACTGTGACAGCGACCCGCAACCGGGGTGAGTTGCGGAGGTCGTTGATCAGCTCGTCGGGGTTGTCGCCGTTCTGACGGCTCTTGTACGTGATCTTCTTTGCGAAGTCGTCCCCACGGCCGAAGACCTCCTTGACCTGCTTGAGCACGTCCTCCGCGTGGTCCTCGCCGACCGCGAAGATGAGCGTCTTGGGCAGGTCCTTGCGACCGGGGAACCAGCGCTGCCAGTTGTTCCTGTACGTCGTGAGTACGGCTCGGATCTCGTCGACGGTGATCACCGAGCGGCCGATCTGGCCGGTGGTGTACGTGAGGTCGTCGTCGAGTTCCACGTACCGCTGGGCCCTGGTCTTGCGGTCCTTGATCCGGACCGTCGTGCCGGCCTCGATCTTCGCACCGCCCTGCTCCCGGAGGTCCGTGTTGACACGGACGATGTCGAAGTCGACGTTGACCCCGTCGGCGACGGCCTGCTCGTACGTGTACTCGGAGACGGTGTTCTGGTCGAAGAAGCCCCGGGTCTGTGCGGTCGGGGTGGCGGTGAGGCCGACCAGGTGGGCGTCGAAGTAGTCCAGGAC
>NZ_JBEXKG010000460.1:0-1010 GCF_040609555.1 Streptomyces sp. NPDC004658 | reverse complement strand
GGGCGGACAGCGCCGCCAGCGCCATCAGCACCGGCACCGCCGGCAGGGCGCTCATCTTGGTCGCCGTGGCCGCGCCCAGCGCCGCCCCCGCCAGCGGCAGGTACGGCACGGGGCGGTGCCGGGCCCGCCACGTCAGCCAGGCCGAGGTCAGGACGAACCCGGCCGCCGGCAGGTCGAGCGTGGCCAGGGAACCGTGCGCGATCACGTCGGGCGAGAACGCGTACAGGGCGAGCGCGACCAGGCCGCCCGCCGTACCCGTCAGGTCCCGGGCGAAGGCGAACACCACCAGCCCGCACAGGAGCGTCAGCGCGATCACCGGCAGCCGCGCCCACAGCATCAGCCGCCAGGGGTCGTTGCCCGACGCGTACAGCAGGTGCCGGCCCACCTGCCCCTGGTCGCCGCCGTACGACGGGTCGTAGTGCGGGTCCGCCACCGCGACCCCGGCCGCGATCAGCAGCTTCCCGAGCGGTGGATGCTCCGGGTTGTAGCGCACCCGGTGCTCGCGCAGCGAGTCGGTGGCCGTGGCGACGTACACCGGCTCGTCGATGGTGGGGGTCTGCTGCACCGCCGTGGTGACCATCGCCGCGGCCATCTGCCCGAGGAGCAGCACGACCAGGAGCGGCGGCAGCCACCGCCGGTGCCGGCGCAGCCGGCCCCACCGGCCCGGCAGGCCCTGCCGTACCGGGCCCGGGGCGGGAGCCTCGGGGAGGAGAACCGGGTGCTGCACGCGCGCCATCATCCGTCCCGCGGCGGACGGGGCCGTACGGGGACGGGAGGGCTCGGGGGGCCGGTCACGGCCCCACCGTCGCACCACTGCCGTCCCCGCGGCCGTCACCGCCGCACGAGTCGCACCGACAGACCTTCTGCCGTGTACACGGGTACGGCCCGCAGCCGGTCGGAGTTCACCTCGATCCGCTGGAACCTTCCGGCCGCCCGGGGCGCGGCGAGCACCGGCAGCACACTGCCCGCGGCCGGCGGCCGCTTCGCGTCCAGCCGCAGCGCCAGCACGG
>NZ_JBEXKG010000459.1:0-1012 GCF_040609555.1 Streptomyces sp. NPDC004658 | reverse complement strand
GTGCTCGGCGACCTCGGGGTCGAGGTTGTTCTGCAGCATGCGCAGCGCGGCTTCCTGCTGCCATCCCAGGGTGCTCAGTTCGGTACCGCGCGGTGCCCGTACGGGGCGGGGTCCTGACATGGCAATGCCTCCTCGCGACTGTGATTTTTCTATTCACATCTTGAGTGGCTGAATAGCTCCAGTCAACAGGGCGCAGCCCGCACACCTTCCCGCAGCCCGCGGCGGGGCATTCTCCCGAACCGACCGCATGTACCTATGGAAAATGCCAGAACCTCCACCTGGCGCGAGCACGTTGCGTAACCTCGGGGTCACAGCCGCACGCAGCGTCGGAGGGGAGTCCGCGTGCCCGGAATCGACGAATGCCTGCTCGACGTCATGAGACTGCCCGGTGCCCGTGGCGCCGCCGTGGTCGACTGGACGAGCGGTCTCGCCCTCGGCACCATCGGCGACTCGCCCAACGGCGATCACGAGGCCACCGCCGCCGAGACGGCGGAGGTGGCGCGGATGGCGGCCGAGCAGCCCGCCTTCGCGGTCGGCTTACCCGAGGCGTCGACGGGGCCTGCCGACAAGGGCGTCAACGGGAGCCCACCGCCCGTCGAGGACGTCATCGTCACCACCCGCGCCGGTTACCACATCCTCCGTTTCGTCGAGACGGACTTCGACAGCAGCGTCTTCCTCCATCTGTGGCTGGACCGCGCGGAGGGCAATCTGGCCCTCGCCCGGATACGGCTGGGCGAGATGGCCGAGCGGCTGGTCCTCGCATGAGAACCCCCGCCCCCTCGCCCGCCCAGCCCTCGGCCGCCTCCGCCCCGGCCTCCGTCCTCTCGCCCATGCTTCAGCGCCTCGCCGCGGAACGGGCCACCGGCGCCCTGATGCGCGACCGAGGCACCCTCTACCTGGCCGACGGCAAGGTGGTGCACGCCGAAAGCCCCGCCACCCCGGGCATCGACGTCCTGCTCACCCGGGGTGGCGCCCTGCACCGCGAGGGCTGGTGGGACGCGGTCGCCCAGGC
>NZ_JBEXKG010000458.1:0-1019 GCF_040609555.1 Streptomyces sp. NPDC004658 | reverse complement strand
CCGCGCCCTGCCGTGGACCCGGCACGCCACCGGCCTGCTCGCCCCGGCCGCCGCGGCGCCCGCCGCCGACGCCGACCTCGTCTCCTGGCCCCCGGCCGGCGCCGACGCCGAGAACCTCGACGACGTCTACGACCGGCTGGCCGCCCTCGGCTACGGCTACGGCCCCGCCTTCCGGGCGCTGCGCGGCGTCTGGCGGCGCGGCACCGACGTCTTCGCCGAGGTGGTTCTGCCCGACACGCAAGCCCAGGGCGCGGCAGCCTACGGCCTGCACCCCGCGCTGCTCGACGCCGTACTGCACCCGCTGGTGCTCGATGCGGGCGCCGGCACGGACCCGGCGCACATCCAGCTGCCGTTCGCCTGGAACGACGTCGCCCTGCACGCGGCGGGCGCCTCGATGCTGCGCGCCCGGATCTCGCCCGCCGGCCCCGGACGCGCCACCCTCACCGTCGCCGACGGCACCGGTGCCCCCGTCGCCGACCTGGACCTCGCCCTGCGTGCCGTCCCCAGGGACCGCCTCGCGGCGGCGTCGCCGTCGCGGACCGGCGCCGGCTCCCTGTTCACCGTGGAGTGGCACGAGCTGCCCTCGCCCGCCCCGGACACCTCCCTGACCTGGACCGAGGCCGGCGACTCCCTCGACTCCGCGGGGCCGGCCGACGTCGTCGTCCTCCGGGTGCCCACCGCCGCGGACGACACGGGCGATCCGCGACCCGCCACCGGCCGGGTGCTGCGCCTCGTCCAGCGGTGGCTGGCCGACGAGCGGTTCGCGGGCTCCCGGCTCGCGCTGGTGACCCGGCGCGCCGTCGCCGCACGCCCCACCGACGACGTGGACCTCGCGGGCGCGCCCGTCTGGGGCCTGATCCGCTCGGCGCAGTCGGAGCACCCCGACCGGCTGGTGCTGATCGACCTCGACGACGACCCGGCGGCGGACTCCCTGCTGCCTGCCGCGCTCGCCGCCGAGGAGCCGCAACTGGCCGTGCGCGACGGCCGGCTGCACGCGCCCCGGCTCGCCCGCACCCTCC
>NZ_JBEXKG010000457.1:0-1021 GCF_040609555.1 Streptomyces sp. NPDC004658 | reverse complement strand
CCGCTCACGGTCGGCCCGCTCCGCCGGGGTGCGGCGGACGGGCGCGGCCGGCTGCTCACCGGGCGGGCAGGGTTCGACCTCGCTGCCGTCGACCGGGTTGACGGTGAGCAGGAGGTCGCCGGATATGAGCGGGACGATGCGGGCCTGTTGCGGTGTTTGCTGACCGAAATCAGGCGTCAGCGGATCACGGGAGGGACGGCGCCGGCCTGATTCCTCGGTGAAGTCGCTGCTGTCATGGCCGAACTCTTCCGGCCCCCGGTGTGTCGGGTCCATCGCCAAAGCCCCCAAGACGCGTCGAGCACGGTTGTCCCTCCCGGCCTCGCACGCCCAGCTGTCGCTTCCGGTCCGGTGTCCGCCAGGTGGGTCCGTCAATCGGCAGACGGCCGAACCCTAAACCTTCGCACAGTATCTACGAACATCCGGGGTGCGACGCCGTCCCACAGATCACGGTCTCGTGAGGATTGTGTGGTTCCGACCGCGCCCCCGGAGGGAAGGTGTCGTCAGACGCGCGGCAGGGATTCCGCGGCGATTCCGCCCTCGATGGCCAGAATGCGGTGCAGTCTGGTGGCCACGAGCAACCGTTGCATCTGCGGCGGTACGCCCCGGAGCACCAGCCGCCGCCCGGCACGCCCGGCCCGGCGGTGCGCTCCCATGATGACGCCCAGTCCCGTCGCGTCCCACGAATCCAGCTCGGTCAGGTCGAGCACCAGGTCGCCGACTCCGTCGTCGAGGGCCGAGTGCAGGACCGTACGGGCGTCCGCCGCGCTTCGGACGTCGAGGCGGCCCCCGACGACCAGCTCGGCGTGGTCGCCCCTGATGTGCATATGCGCTCCCCTGGAATGCTCCGTGGCATGGCCGGTCTGTCTGAAACTGTCTCTGCCCCAACTGACTGCGGCAACGACAGGGAAGTTGCCGTCTGTAAGCGAACCGATACCGAATTCACTCCGTGGAGTGACCCCGGCGCGCAGTGGACCCTGCGGATCCACGTGCGGATCCACTGGTACCGGACGCCGGCCCTCCC
>NZ_JBEXKG010000456.1:0-1025 GCF_040609555.1 Streptomyces sp. NPDC004658 | reverse complement strand
GGCCGAGCAGTTTCAGCGCCGACAGCGAATGCCCGCCCCGCCCGAAGAAGCTCTCCCCGGGTGCGGGTTTGAATTGGGGTCTACCGAAAAATCAAGCGGCTCGGAGTTTGGGAAAACGTCGGAGGGTGGGTTGATGTTGAATTCGTAGTTCTTCAACATTGCTCCGCCGTGCGCAATGCGCTTGAATTGCGTCCTGACTGTCCGCTTCTCAATGCCTCGGAGAAGCGATGTTTCCGTCACGGTGAGGTTGTGAACACGCTCGAATATGTCGGGAAGGAAGGCGATGTCCTGCAGTGCGGTTAGAATCTCAGAGCGGGTCCGGTTGCCAAGCCTTCGGATGGTGTCGTAGTACACCGGGTCCTGGCCGAGAGAGAACCAATCTTCGCCGAGTTCACTCAATCCGATTCCCAGGAATCCCTCGGGGAGAGGGCTGGGGCCGGGTGCCTGATCGGCACGGGCGATACGCACCCGACCTAGATAGACCAAGGTTAGGTCATTTTGTCGATAATAGGCATCGAATGTGGTGCGGTAATGGAAGTCGTCCCAGTTGTTGTAATGGAGGGTCAGCCATCGCGGTGTCCCGGTGTTATTGAGCGGCGGATCGTGCCGGATGTGGATGCGCATCGTCATCCTCCTGGACTTACAGGGCCATTTTCCGTCCCCCAGATCCTATCCGCAGGAGGTTACTGATATAAGGCCCGGCTCCAAACGGCGGCTCGCTCTCTCCGAGCCGGGTTCGGCGACTTCCTATCCAGACGCCACCGGAGTCTTCGACCACGGCCCCGCCGTGAGTGTCGTCCGAGCCGTAGCGTTTTACCGGGCGGTGGTCCATAAGGTCGTTGATCGTGATCGCCGACAAGGTCGGGTACTCCCCGCCGTGGTGCGGTGAACGGGCTGTCAGGGTACGGAGAATCAGGCAGCGAGTCGGGCTGCTCGCTCACGGAGTTCGCCAGCTCCTGGAACTCCGTTGTACCGGCGAAGACGGACGCGCATGTCTTTGAGCGCGGTCTGGACCTTCACCGAGC
>NZ_JBEXKG010000455.1:0-1031 GCF_040609555.1 Streptomyces sp. NPDC004658 | reverse complement strand
GATGAAGATCTTGTCCGGTCTGCTGCTACCTCACGAGGGCTCGGTGAAGTGGGGCGAGGCCGACATCGTCGAGCTGGAACGCGCCCAGGTCTTCAACCGCGTCTCCCTTCTCACCCAGGATTTCCAGCGCTGGCCCGTGACTGCTGCGATGAACATACGCATCGGCCGTCCCGACCACGACGCGTCGGCCCACGACCTGCAGACGTCCATCGACTACGCCGGAGCCGCCTCCGTCACCGCCAGACTCCCCAACGGGTTGGACAGCATGCTCGGCCGCATGTTCCGCGGAGCCATCGAACTCTCCGGCGGGGAATGGCAGAAGGTGGGCCTGGCTCGCACCCACTGGCGTAGCGCAACATCGCGATCGGACAGCGTCCTGATCGTCGACGAGCCGACTTCCGCCCTCGACCCGGAAGCGGAGATCGCCGCCTTCGACCGTATCCGGCGCCTGGCCGCCCCGAACCGGGCCGTCGTCCTGGTCACTCACCGCATGTCCGGCGTCCGGCACGCCGACCACATCTACGTCCTCAACCAAGGGCGCCTCGTCGAGCATGGCACCCACGACCAACTCATGGCCGCAGGCGGGCGGTACGCCGCCATGTTCGACACCCAGGCCGCCCAGTACGCCCCGGCCCCGAACGTCCCGAAGCCTGCTTCGCCCACCGTCCTGGACAAGGCATGACCCGGCCCCGCTCCACCGAAAGGCTGAGCCGGCGTTACAGGCGGCCGCGTCGTCCTCGCGGCCGGCCCAGGACCCCGGGGCCGCGCTGCCGATGCTGCCCGGCGGCACTGTAGAGCAGAAGACCGCACGCCTGCCCCCCGCCTCGGCTCGTACGTACGCGTACGGGGGTGAAGCCGGCTGTGACTCAACGGTTCGACGGGACCAGGGGGCGGGTGGTGGCGGGCGTGTCCGCCTTGCACTCGGCGCCGTCGGCGGGGGGGGTGCCGTGGACGAGGGCCGCGTCAACTGCGCTGTTGACGCACGTATTGGTGCCATAGGAGCCGTGTCCGACTCCTTCGCGCGGGAGCAG
>NZ_JBEXKG010000454.1:0-1032 GCF_040609555.1 Streptomyces sp. NPDC004658 | reverse complement strand
GCAGCCCGCGCGGCGCCAGCGGCCTGCGGTGGTCCTCGACGCCCTCGGGCCACGCGGACTTCGCGTGCCGCAGCACCACCAGCCGCCGCAGCGGGCCGGCACCGGCCGGGGCGTTCACGCGGGGCTCCCGAGGCCGAGCGAACCGAGCGGACCGAGCGGACCGAGCGAACCGAGCGAACCGAGCGGACCGAGCGGACCGAGCGGGCCGAGCGGGCCGAGCGGTGCGCTGCCCTCGACACCCCCGCGCCACGCCGACCCGCCGCGGCGCGACGCCATCAGCCGGTTCACGCGGGTCCCGACCACACGACGCCCGAGCCACCCGCGGCCATCGACACCCCCGCGCCACACCGACCCACCGCGCCGCGACACCAGCCACCGCAGCCGACCCACACCCGCCGAGACGTTCACGCCGGGCTCCCGAGGTCGTGGGAGAGGTCCAGGGCGAGCAGGCGGTCGGCGTAGGCGTACGTCTCGAAGCGGGCGCCGTCCGGGAGGTCCGGGTCTCGCGCCACGTCCCGCAGCACGTCCAGCACCCCGGGCAGGTCGAGATCGTTCTCCCAGGCGGCCCGCAACCGTCCCCGCACCGGTTCCGGTACCGGTCGTGAGGGTCGGCGCGCCCATCCGGCCACGGCCCGCCGCCAGTCGGCGAGCTGCCCGGCGGCCCGGTCCAGGGCGCTGCCGTCCAGCCGCGCGGGCTGGTGCCGGGGAACCGAGAGCAGGGCCAGCCGCAGCGCGGCGGGGTCCGCGAGCAGGGCCGGAAGCGGCGGCTGCGGCCCGACCCACTCCACCGGCGCGACAGCGGCCAAGGGCCCCTCGTCCGGCGTTCCCGGCACCGAGCCCGCCGCCGGATCCCCGGCCGAGCGAGCGCCGGGCGGTCGGCCTTCGCCCCGCTCAGTCCCCGAGGGGGAGCCATCAGCCCGGCGAGTCCCCGCGTGCGAGCCTTCCCCACGCCCAGCCCCCGCGTCCGGGCCTTCGCTCCGTCCAGCCGTCGGTGCCGGGCTCGCCATGGGCTGCCCGGCGTGGTCACCCGGG
>NZ_JBEXKG010000453.1:0-1036 GCF_040609555.1 Streptomyces sp. NPDC004658 | reverse complement strand
GCCGGGGCCGGGGCGTGTCGGCCCTCTTCGCGGGCGACTCCGGCACCGGCAAGACGATGTCGGCGGAAGTGATCGCGGCGGACCTCGGTCTGGACCTCTACACGGTCGACCTGGCCACGGTCATCGACAAGTACGTGGGCGAGACCGAGAAGAACCTGGAGCGCATCTTCACCGAAGCGGCGGGCGTGAACGGCGTCCTGCTCTTCGACGAGGCGGACGCGATCTTCGGCAAGCGCTCGGACGTGAAGGACGCGCACGACCGCTACGCGAACGTCGAGAGCGCGTACCTCCTCCAACGCATGGAGTCCTTCGACGGCCTGGCCATCCTCGCCACCAACCTCCGCGCCAACCTGGACGACGCCTTCACCCGCCGCCTGGACCTGGTCATCGACTTCCCCGTGCCGGACCCGGAGCAGCGCCTGCTGCTCTGGGAACGCTGCCTGGGCCCGCTGCTCCCACGCGGCACGGACCTCGACCTCGCCTTCTGCGCCGAGAACTTCGAGCTGGCGGGCGGCAACATCCGCTCGATCGCGGTGACGGCGGCGTACCTGGCGGCGGACACGGGGGGCGCGGTGACGATGACCACCCTCATCCACGCGATCCAGCGCGAGTACCAGAAGCTGGGACGACTGACGCTGGCTTCGGAGTTCGGGCCGTACCTGGGACTGGTCCAGGGGTGAGTGGCCTGCCCCCCGGCCGACTGCGCGAGGCCCCGTGTGTGCTCTTGCGCGGACCGACGGTTGGCGCCACCGTGGGGGGCGGGCTGCTGACCTGACCGCCAGATCACCGCCGTACCGTGACAGGAGCCAGCGTGACCGCATTGTCCGTACTGCCTCATACCCTGCACGGCGACGGCCCCCACAAGGTGATCGCGGTACACGGCTGGCTCGCCGACCGTTCCGCATACGGCCCGGTGCTGCGCGACCTCGACGCCGAATCGTTCCAGTACGCGGTGGTAGACCTGCGGGGATACGGCGAGGCGAGGGACGCGGACGGCGCGTACACCACGGCCGAGGGCGCCGCGGACGTGCTCGCG
>NZ_JBEXKG010000452.1:0-1044 GCF_040609555.1 Streptomyces sp. NPDC004658 | reverse complement strand
CTCGCCCGGATCCAACGGCTACGGGCCGGGCTCCCCCTCAATTACGCATCCCTCGGTGTGGTGCTCGACCTGCTCGACCGGATCAGCGAACTGGAGGCCGCGTTGAGGCGCAGCAACGCCGGCTCTAGGAGTGATGAATCGTGGATATGAACCGGCTCACCCAGAAGTCCCAGGAAGCTCTTCAGCAAGCGCAGACGATCGCCGGCCGGATGGACCAGACCGAGGTCGACGGCGAGCATCTGCTGCTGGCGCTCCTCGACCAGCCGGAGGGTCTGGTTCCACGGCTCTTCGACCAAGCCGGCGCCGACACGGAGGCGTTGCGCGCCTCGCTCATGAGCGAGTTGTCACGCAGACCGAAGGTGACCGGCCCCGGCGCCACACCTGGGCAGGTATACGTCACCCAGCGGCTGGCCAAGCTGCTGGACACCGCCGAGCAGGAGGCCAAGCGCCTCAAGGACGAATATGTGTCCGTGGAGCACCTCGTCCTGGCACTGGCCGACGAGGGATCCAGGACCGCGGCGGGGCGCCTGCTCAAGGAACACGGCATCACCAAGGACTCCTTCCTGTCCGCGCTGACCCGGATCCGGGGGAACCAGCGTGTCACCTCGGCCACGCCGGAGAGTGCGTACGAGGCGTTGGAGAAGTACGGCCGCGATCTGGTGGCCGAGGCGCGGAACGGCAAGATGGACCCGGTGATCGGCCGGGACGCGGAGATCCGCCGGGTGATGCAGATCCTCAGCCGCAAAACCAAGAACAACCCCGTGCTGATCGGAGATCCGGGCGTCGGCAAGACGGCCATCGTGGAAGGCCTGGCACAGCGGATCGTCCGCGGCGACGTGCCCGAGGGGCTGCGCGAGAAGACCATCTTCTCCCTCGACATGAGCTCGCTGGTGGCAGGTGCCAAGTACCGCGGTGAGTTCGAGGAACGACTGCAGGCCGTCCTGAGCGAGGTCAAGGCCGCTGAGGGGCGCATCCTGCTCTTCGTCGACGAGCTCCACACGGTCGTCGGGGCCGGTGGCGGCGCCGAGGGCGCGATGGACGCCG
>NZ_JBEXKG010000451.1:0-1042 GCF_040609555.1 Streptomyces sp. NPDC004658 | reverse complement strand
ATCAGCGCGCGGCGTCGGATGCGGTGCGTCGCAAGGCGGAGGGGCGTCCGCATACTGGATGTATTCGGGCGTTCCGACAACGGAGGGGGCCCCGTGCCGTTGAGGCTACGGGGGAGAGGTGCCGTAGCTGTCGTCGTGCGCCCGCCAGGGATTACGGGACAGCCCTTGGCGGGAACGGCCCGGAGGCCACCCCGCCCCCCGGCGTCAGCCGGACTCGCGCCACCGGTTCGTGATCGGCAGCCGCCGGTCCTTGCCGAAGCCCTTGGGCGAGATCTTCGTGCCCGGCGGATACTGCCGCCGCTTGTACTCCGCCGTGTCCACCATCCGCAGCGTCTTGGCCACCAGCGCCGCGTCGAACCCGGCCGCGACGATCGCGTCGAGCCCCTGGTCCCGGTCGACGTACATCTCCAGGATCCGGTCCAGCACGTCGTAGTCGGGCAGCGAGTCCGTGTCGACCTGACCGGGACGCAGCTCCGCGCTGGGCGGCTTGGTGATGGAGGCCTCAGGGATCGGCGGCGTCTGCCCGCGCTCCTCGGCGGCGCGGTTGCGCCACTTCGCCAGCCGGAAGACCGACGTCTTGTACACGTCCTTGATCGGCCCGTACGCGCCGACGGAGTCCCCGTACAGCGTCGAGTAACCGACCGCCAGCTCCGACTTGTTGCCCGGAGCCAGGACGATCTGGCCCTCCTGGTTGGACACGGCCATCAGCATCGTGCCGCGCAGCCGCGACTGCAGGTTCTCCTCGGCGAGCCCGGTGAGCCCCAGCGACCCCATGTACGCGTCGAACATCGGCTCGATCGGTACGGTCCTGAAGTTCAGCCCGGTACGCCGCGCCAGCTCGGCCGCGTCACCCTTGGAGTGGTCCGAGGAGTACTTCGACGGCATCGAGATGCCGTACACGTGCTGCGCGCCCAGCGCGTCGCAGGCGATCGCCGCGACCAGCGCC
This sequence comes from Streptomyces sp. NPDC004658, assembly GCF_040609555.1. Classification (NCBI taxonomy): domain Bacteria; kingdom Bacillati; phylum Actinomycetota; class Actinomycetes; order Kitasatosporales; family Streptomycetaceae; genus Streptomyces; species Streptomyces sp. NPDC004658. The sequence goes on along the minus strand of NZ_JBEXKG010000451.1, from coordinate 96 downwards.
GAGTCGATCCCGCCGGAGAGCCCGACCAGCACGCTGCTGAAGCCGTTCTTCGCCGCGTACGCCCGCAGGCCCACGACGAGCGCCGAGTACAGCTCC
>NZ_JBEXKG010000450.1:0-1046 GCF_040609555.1 Streptomyces sp. NPDC004658 | reverse complement strand
GTCCGGGGCGACGCGGGTGCCGAAGTCCATGGTGCCGAGGATGATCTGGGGGTCTTTGGTGTCCATGCCGCCCATCCTCGGATCTGGAGCGCGCTCCAGGTCAAGCGATCGCGACGAGCGGTCCGGGAGCACGTCGTACGCGGTGCCGCCTCCGGGTGTGTCGATCTCTCCCGTCGGCCGGCGGCGGCGGAAAGATCCTCCCCTGGCACTAGGGAGTTTGTTTTGCCTACCCATTACTCTTGTTCCAAGGCCACGCTGGGTGGCCATGGAGGAGTGAGATGAGGAGCAGCAACCCGGTCTTCTCGCGACGGGGCTTCAGCCGCGACAACGGTCACGCGGGCTTCAACGCGTCACCGCAGGCCGGGGCCCCCGCAGCGGGTGCCAACCCGTACGCACAGGGCACCGCCCCGAACCCGTACGCCACCAACCCGTACGCCCAGCAGGACACCCAGTACGGCGCCCCGCAGGCGCCGGCGCGCTCCGGTGTGATGACGATCGACGACGTCGTCACCCGCACGGCGCTGACGCTGGGCACCGTCGTGCTCGGTGCCGCGCTCGCCTGGGCCCTGCTGCCGGTCGACGAGGCCAACCTGGGCAAGTCGTACGGCATCGCGATCGGCGCCGCGCTGATCGCCTTCGTGCTGTCGCTCGTCCAGTCCTTCAAGCGCACGCCCGTCCCCGCGCTGATCATCGCGTACGCCGCCTTCGAGGGTGTGTTCCTCGGGGTCATCTCCAGCGCGGTGAGCACGTACATCTCACCGGGCGTCGTGATGCAGGCCGTGCTGGGCACCATGTGTGTCTTCGCCGGTGTCCTGCTCGCGTACAAGATGCGCTGGATCCGCGTCACCCGCCGGTTCTACGGCTTCGTGATGGCCGCCGCCATGGGCTTCATGCTCCTGATGGTGGTCAACCTGCTGTTCGCCGCGTTCGGTGGCGGTGACGGCCTGGGCTTCCGCAGCGGCGGCCTCGGCATCCTCTTCGGTGTGGTCGGCATCATCCTCGGTGCGTGCTTCCTGGCTCTGGACTTCAAGCAGGTCGAGGACGGC
>NZ_JBEXKG010000449.1:0-1047 GCF_040609555.1 Streptomyces sp. NPDC004658 | reverse complement strand
GCCCGGTCGGCCGGCACCGGCGCGGGCGCAGGCGCGGCCACGCCGGACAGCCAGCGCCGCCGTCCGGTGGGACCGCTGCTCGCCCAGGACGGTGCGCTGCTCGGACCCGTCCCCGCGGCGCCGACCACCCTGTCCGCGCCGCTGCTGCCCGGAGTGCCGTCCCCCGCCGCCGGGCAGGACGGGGCCGCCCCGGTGCGCGCCGTCGACGCGCCGATGCTGGCTGGTGTCGCCGCCGTCTCCCCGCTGATACGCCCGCTCGACGAGACCGTGCCCCTGCCCCTCGTCGACTGGTCCACCACCCCCGGAGTCACCGGCTTCGGCCTGCTGTCCGCCCCCGTCCCCGACACCACCCCCGCTCCCTCCGCCCCTCCGGCTTCCCCGGCCGCCCCCGCCGCGCCCCACCAGGCGCCCTGACCGGCCACCGCGCCCCCGGGCCGCGAACCTGGTTGAATCCTGCGAGACCGCTCCCGCGGCGCCGACCCGGGAGCGGTGGACGACGTTCCGTGGCCCGCGGCAGCGCGCGGTCGCGGCCCAGCCGTGGGGAGAGCATGAACGAGGGGAACCGCGTCCCGCCGGTGGACGGACCGGAGGAGGCGGCGGGGATGACACCGTCCGACCGGACCGGGGCGGCCGGGGCCGCCGTACCGGAAGCCACCGGGTCCGACGGCGACTTCGAGCTGGCCAGTCCGGCCCGGCTGCCGGCCGCAGCGGACGGAGGGGAGACCCACGCGGGAGGAGCCGAGGGAGACCCCGGAGCGGGCACGGGCGCAGACACCGGTACAGACAGCGGCAGAGGTGTCCCGGGAAGCTCCGGGACGACCGGGGAGACCTCCTGGGCGGCCCCCGCCGAGCGGCCCAGGCCGCTGCACGACCCCGACCCGTACGGCACCCCGCCGTACGGCGAACCCGGCCCCTGGGCACCGGCGCCGCCCGTGCAGCATCCTGCGGCGACCCCGGCCCACGGAACGGCCGTCCCCGCCGCCGCGTCCCCCGTGCCGGCACCCGGCCCCGTGACTCGGCCACCGGCCGCCGCACCCACGGCGCCCG
>NZ_JBEXKG010000448.1:0-1048 GCF_040609555.1 Streptomyces sp. NPDC004658 | reverse complement strand
GCCGGGAGGCGTCGAGCCGTCCATGGCCCAGACAGTCAGCGTCTGACCCTTGTAGCTTTCGGGGCCCGTCTTCTTGCTGCTGCTGTCGGTCTTGTCGTCCGAGCCACAGGCAGTGGCACCGGCCAACAGAGCCACGACGCCAATGGCCGCGATGAGTCCGCGCTTCACGACACCCTCCTCAGGGATGCAAGAGAATTCCCCCCACCACCCGAGAACGCCCTCCGTCGCACGATTGAATGCGACGGGTACTGCCCGTGGGGCTGGGACCTGGTCTTTAATGGTTTAGACCAGTACCGGGAGCTTGGCCTAGACCTTTAGGGGTGTCAAGGGTGTATAAGAAGTGCACTCGCGTCCGTTATAGGACCGACACCTGAGGGAGGGCGACGAGCCGTGACCGGACCGTGCCACCATGTGAGCCGCGACAGACGGAGGAGCCGGTGACGGCAGCAACGCAGCAGTCGGGAAGGCGGGCCATGGGTGCCGACGGGGGCAGTACGGGGAACGAGACGGGCGCGAACACGCGTACCGCACGCGTCCCGAAGTACTACCGGCTGAAGCGACATCTGCTCGACATGACGGACACGATGCCGCCGGGCACGCCTGTGCCCCCGGAGCGCACCCTGGCCGCCGAGTTCGACACCTCGCGCACCACCGTGCGCCAGGCACTCCAGGAACTGGTCGTCGAGGGCCGGTTGGAGCGCATCCAGGGCAAGGGCACCTTCGTCGCGAAGCCGAAGGTCTCGCAGGCCCTGCAGCTCACCTCGTACACCGAGGACATGCGCGCCCAGGGGCTGGAACCGACGTCCCAGCTACTGGACATCGGCTATGTGACGGCCGACGACACCCTCGCCGGGCTGCTCGACATCACCGCGGGCGGGCGCGTGCTGCGGATCGAGCGCCTGCGCCTGGCGAGCGGTGAGCCGATGGCGATCGAGACCACCCACCTCTCGGCCAAACGCTTTCCCGCGCTGCGGCGTTCACTGGTGAAGTACACGTCCCTCTACACGGCCCTGGCCGAGGTGTACGACGTGCGGCTGGCCGAGGCCGA
>NZ_JBEXKG010000447.1:0-1053 GCF_040609555.1 Streptomyces sp. NPDC004658 | reverse complement strand
CCACCCCCTCCTTCAGCCATTCGGCCCGGCCCGACTGCGTGAACATCGGGCACCCCGGACCGTGGTGGCATGACTTTCGCTGACGAGGTGAAGAACGCCGTCACTCCACGGGCCGCACTGCTCGTCATCGGCGTACTGGCGCTGCAACTGCTGTTCATCGCGTCCTATATCGGAGCACTCCACAACCCGAAGCCCACGGACGTCCCCTTCGGCGTCGTCGCACCTCAGCAGGTGTCCACCCGGCTCGTCACCGAACTGGAGAACCTCCCCGGCGACCCCCTGGACCCCCGCTCGGTCACCGACGCGGCCACCGCCCGCCGGCAGATCCTGAACCGCGAGATCGACGGCGCCCTGATCGTCAACCCCAGGGGCACGACCGACATCGTGCTGGTCGCCTCCGGCGGGGGCACCGTCCTGGCCACCTCCCTGACGAAGATCATCAAGGAGGCCGACCTCACCGAGCACCGCACGGCACGCGCGGTGGACGTGGCCCCGGCCTCGAAGCAGGACTTCGACGGGCTCTCCTCGTTCTACCTGGCCGTGGGCTGGTGCGTGGGCGGCTACCTCTGCGCCTCGATCCTGGCGATCAGCGCGGGCAGCCGTCCCGCCAACCGGCAGCGCGCGGTGATCCGGACCGGCGTCATGGCGCTGTACTCGATCGCGGGCGGGATCGGCGGCGCGATCATCATCGGCCCGATCCTGGGAGCCCTGCCCGGAAGCTTCTGGGGGATGTCGGGCCTGGGCGCGCTGACCGTCTTCGCGGTCGGCATGATCACGCTCGCCCTGGAGGCGCTCACCGGCATCGTCGGCATCGGCCTGGCCGTCCTGATCGTGGTGATCGCGGGCAACCCGAGCGCGGGCGGCGCCTTCCCCCTCCCGATGCTCCCGGACTTCTGGCGGGCGATCGGCCCCGCCCTGCCACCGGGGGCCTCCACCTGGACGGCACGCTCGATCGCGTACTTCAGGGGCAACGCGGTGACCGGACCGCTGCTGGTGCTCTCCGCGTGGGCGGTGGTGGGCACGGTCATCACCCTGCTGATGGCGATGCGGAAG
>NZ_JBEXKG010000446.1:0-1055 GCF_040609555.1 Streptomyces sp. NPDC004658 | reverse complement strand
GTGCCATGTGGCACCTGGCATACGGGCCATGCGGCACGCTCCCCTGGTGTTGTCTGTAGCTCAGGATAACCAGGTTATGCAACTTGTTGCACAAGGGTGGAGGGCATGGGTGAGCCCCGCCGTCGGGGGAAGTACGGCGGGGCTCGGTCCAGAGCAGCTGCGGCAGCCATGACGCACCCCTGATCGAAGGGGAAAGCTCTTGCGTCGAGGCTACTGCGGGGGTGTGACAGCGGGGTTATGGCCGCCAGTCGTCGCGGTAGTCGGGGTGGTCGGCGTAGGCCACGGCCAAGCAGCGCACAGAGTCCCGAAGTTCCTGCAAGCGAACCACCCGGGGAGCGCTCGGCTTCCAGTCCTCCCCGGAGAGATCCGCGAACCGCTCCACGATCATCCGCTTGGCCTCGACCTCGCGGAGGACGCGGGCTGGGTCGTGGCGGGCGATGTGGTCGGCGTCGCCAGTAGTCAATGCGTCGGCCATCCAGCCGTCTTCCACGCCGTAGTGGAGGCCGCGGCGCCCGTCCGTCGACCAGTTCGGGGCATGCGCCGCGCGCGCGGTCTGCTCGTCTTCGTCGAGGCGGGCGCGGAGGAACGTGATCAGGTCGTCCATGGGGTCAGTCTCCCGTACTCGTGGACCAGGTGACGGTGCAGTGCCCCTCTCGGTCCTCCACGATCGTGAACTGCGGTTTTGTGTCGGGGAGGGGGGCAGGACTCCCCGGGGGAGCGGGGTTAGCTGCACCCCGCACCGACTTGGCGACCCGCCACATGGCGACGATCCCGACCACCCACACCGCCCCGATCCCGGCGTCCGGCGACACCGCGTAGACGACCGCGAGCACGGCCCCACCGAGGACGACCAGGACGCACGCCCCAGCCACGGGGCTGCCCTCCGGCTGCTCCTCCGACTCCTCGGCAACGGGCTTCTTCCGGCCCATCAGAGGACCCCGTACAAGGCGCCACCGGCCCAGTTCACGGCCTGCGCGAGCGGGACCGCGGCGAACCCTGCGACGCCGGCGGATGTGCCGAGGCAGATCCCGCACCAGGCGCCGGCCTTAAGCCCG
>NZ_JBEXKG010000445.1:0-1057 GCF_040609555.1 Streptomyces sp. NPDC004658 | reverse complement strand
CGGGCGTCCGCGGGCGCGGGCGGCGGACCGGGCGGCCCGGGTGGCGGACCCGGCGGCATGGGTGGCAGCGGTGGCCCGCCGAACGACTGACCCGGACCGTACGGACCTCCGGACATGATGGCTCCCCCCGGTCAACTCCGCCCGCATGTCTGCGGATCCGCAGTGTACGGGCGCGAGCGCATACCGGACAGAGGGCCGAACACCGTGGGCCGGCCGGCCCCGGCGCGCAGGTCGGGAGGCGGCCTGCACGACCGAGTGGGACGGCGAGCAGCGCTGGACCGGCTCGGACCGGTGCCGTGCCGGGTCCCAACCGCCGCCGCGCCGAGCCCCGGCCGATGCCGCACCGAGCCGGATCGGACACTCCGCCGGGACCGGCCGTTCACCGGGCCGCCGTCAGTGCGAGGGTCCCGGCCGCCAGTGCCAGGAACAGGCCCGGGAAGACGATCGTGCGGAACACGCGGGCCCGTACATGGGCGGCCACCGCGCCGACGTAGAACAGCACCAGGCCGACGCCGGCGGCGATGCCCAGCGGGCGTGCGCCCAGCAGCCCCAGCAGCAGGCCGGCCGCTCCCGCCGCCTTCAGCAGCGCGAGTGCGGGCAGCCGGCGTGGGGACACCCCGACCCGGGCCGAGTTGACGAGGACGAACGGCGCCTTCGCGAGGTCGGCCGCCGCGATGCCCGCGTTGGCCAGGACGGTCGCACAGGTGACGGTGAGATGGGCGAGGTTCATGCTGTCCACGCTCGCCGGAGGGTCGCCGCGACGTCCAATAGCAGCGTCCATAACCTTCTGGAATGGACGTCGACTCGCGTCTGCTGCGCTCCTTCCTGGCCGTCGCCGAGGAGGGCAGCCTCGTCCGCGCCGCCGAGCGGGTGTACGTGTCCCAGCCGGCGCTGACCAAGCAGATCCGCCAGCTGGAGAGCCGGCTCGGGGTACGGCTCTTCGAGCGCTCGCGCACCGGCATGGCGCTGACGGACGCCGGCCGGGAACTCGCGCGCCGGGCCCCGGACGTCCTCGCGGCCTGGGACGACGCCCTGCGCGCCGCGCGGGAACGCAACC
>NZ_JBEXKG010000444.1:0-1058 GCF_040609555.1 Streptomyces sp. NPDC004658 | reverse complement strand
CGTGAACCGGGGCCGACGTACCAGTCTGCCAGGACCGGCCGTATCTCCCAAAACGAGGGTCGGCCGCCGGCTATTCCCGGGCGGCCGGGATCACTGCACGATCTGCCCGGCGTCGCCCTTGTCGCCCGCCGACTTCTCGGTGGCGGAGGCGGGGATCGGCCGGTCGTGGAGGAGCGCCGTCCACACCTGCCGGCCGGCCTCCTCCTGCGGGATGACGCGGTTCGGGTCGGCCGGGTCGTACTCCACGGGCAGGGTCACCATGTGGACGTCGTCGGACCCGAGACCCTTGAGACCGCTCGCGAAGGACGCGAGCGCCTTGACGGAGCCCAGGTCGGAGTCGGTGGTGATGGCCTTGGTGGCGGTGTCCGCGATCCCGTACAGCTTGGTGCCGTTGAGGATGCCGACGCTCTTGGCCTGCTCCATCAGCGCCTTGATGAACGCCTGCTGGAGCTGGATGCGGCCGAGGTCGCTGCCGTCGCCGACACTCTTGCGGGTGCGGACCAGGCCGAGTGACTCCTCGCCGTTCAGGGTGTGGGTGCCCGGTTCGAGGTTCAGATGGCTCTTGGGGTCGTTGATCGCCTGCCTGGTGGTGATCTCGACCCCGCCGAGCTTGTCGACCAGCTTCTTGAAGCCGGTGAAGTCGACCTCGAGGTAGTGGTCCATGCGGATCCCCGACATCGACTCCACGGTCTTGACCGCGCAGGCCGGTCCGCCGACCTCGTACGCCGTGTTGAACATCGCGCGCTGCTCCCCGGCGACGGGCTGTCCGCTCGTGTCACCGGTGCACTCGGGCCGGGTGACGAGGGTGTCGCGCGGGATGGAGACGACGCTCGCCGTCTTGTGGCCCTTGTTGACGTGCACGACCATCGCGGTGTCCGAGCGGGCGCCGCCCTGGTCCTCGCCGTACTGCGCGTTGGCACCGGAGCGGGAGTCCGAACCGAGCACGAGGATGTCCTCGGAGCCGTTGTCGACGTTGTCGGGGCGGTCCTTGCCCAGCGCGTTGTTGATGTCGACGGCCTTGAGGTTGCCGTTGAGGTGGAAGTACGCGTAGCCGAGCC
>NZ_JBEXKG010000443.1:0-1062 GCF_040609555.1 Streptomyces sp. NPDC004658 | reverse complement strand
TACCGCACTCGCGTGCGCGAGGTCGCCACCAGCGACAGCCTGAGTGACCACTCTTCGCCCATGACCAGGCCAGACAAATGACAGCAAGTTCTCCAGGTCCCGTGCCCCGTTCGGAGCGGGAGTCCCCGTGAGAATCAGACGCCGCCGGGTGAGCGGTCCAAGCGCCATGCACGCGCTTCCGTACGTCCCCTGCGCTCCCAGCTTCATACGATGCGCTTCATCGAGAATGATCATGGAAGGCGCGCCGCGCAGCCACGAAGCCAAGGACGCCAGCGACCGGTCGAGCCGCTCATAGTTGACGATCAGGATCTCGGCCCTGAGGTCGGGGCTCTTCCCCATGACGGTAGTGAGCGGCGGCTCCTTGAAGCACAGCTCGCTCTCCGTGAGCCACGCCTCGTAGGCGGATTTCGGGCTGACGACCAGCAACCTGCGGACCTCGCCGCGTTCGCGCATGGCGGCGTACACAGCCAGCCCGACGCGCGTCTTCCCAGCCCCAGGAACACTGAAGTTAGCGCCATGCTGCAGTGACAGCAGCCGGGTGATGTCCCGTCGCTGGAACTCCGTGAGGTCAGCACGCCATGCCAGGCCCAGTGCCGCTTCTACAGCGCTGTCGTCCCATTCCGCCTCCGGAAGGGGTGTCTGAAGCTGTTGTTCAGCCCGATCGGCGTCATCGAGTACCTCCCCTACCAGGGCACTCAGCTCGTCCGCCCAGACAACGGACTCGGGGTACGGCCAGTCGGCGAGAACGTCAATGCCTACCAGGAAGTCATCGAGTTCCAGCTCAAGGGTGAGACGGCCGGTCAGACCACCTCCGGGAAATCTGGCTGCGATCCGCGTCAGATCACTGCGGCACTGCTCGCTGGCCCGCAGCACCGCCTTCGTCCGCGTGACGTCGAAGCCGATGTGCAGGGACGATTCCTCAGGTGTCATGGTCACGACCTTTCCTGCCGCACAGCGTCGCGAAGCCACTCGACGAACTCGACAGTCACTTCAATAGTCTCTGCGGTGGCCTGGGCCAGCTTCATCAGAGAGGCTATAAGCTTGAGAACAGCCACGTCCAAA
>NZ_JBEXKG010000442.1:0-1062 GCF_040609555.1 Streptomyces sp. NPDC004658 | reverse complement strand
CCGGGGTCGGGCAGGCGGACTCGGTCGGCTTCGGCAAGGCGGCCGCCGGGTCGTCGTACCAGACGCTCTTCGTCACGGCGAAGATCAGCGGCGTGCGTGGCGTCTTCCGTTCCACGGACGCGGGTACGACCTGGACGCGGATCAACGACGACGCCCACCAGTGGGGCTGGATCGGTGCGTCCATCACCGGTGACCCGAGGATCTACGGGCGGGTCTACCTCTCGACCAACGGGCGCGGAATCATGTACGGCGACGCGTCGGACGGTGACGGGGGCGGCACGGACCCGGGCACCGATCCGGGCACGGACCCCGGCACCGACCCGGGGAACCCGCCCGGGGACGCGGCCTGTTCGGTGGCGTACAAGGTCACGAATCAGTGGTCCGGCGGCTTCCAGGCCGATGTGACGCTCACCAACACCGGGACGCAGGCCCTGGACAGCTGGCGGCTGGGGTGGACGTTCGTGGACGGCCAGAAGGTCACCCAGATGTGGAACGCGACGCTCGCGCAGGACGGGGCGAAGGTGACGGCGGCCAGTGTCTCCTGGAACGGGAGGGTGGCGCCGGGCGCATCGGTGGGCTTCGGCTTCACCGGCACCCTGACGGGCGGCAACGCCGTGCCGGCCGCGTTCGCCCTCGGTGACGAGGCCTGTTCCACCGGCTGACCAACGGGCGGAGGGGGATGAGGGACGGGGGGAGGGGCGGGCCGAGCGGATGGGCCCGCCCCTGGCGTCGCCGTGCGGTCCGCGCCGCCCCTGTCGTGTCCGAAGCCCGGTGAACAACCGGTCTCACTGGCCCCGTACAGGTTCGTCGGCCATACTGCCCGCCGTGGAGCAGCGCATAGATCCCAACACTCAGCCCGCGTACGCCGCAGGGACAGACCCGGCGTACATCCCTGGTCTCACGGCCCCCCGAACCGCCGCGAAGGCGGACGAGGACCCGGAGCAGACCGAGGAGACCGCACCCGAGGACGCCGCGCCGGACAAGGACGTCGCGGAGGCCGCGCCCGAGGACGCGGTGCCTGACGGCGAGCCCTTCGCCACGGAGGCGGCGGACGACGAGGAG
>NZ_JBEXKG010000441.1:0-1062 GCF_040609555.1 Streptomyces sp. NPDC004658 | reverse complement strand
AGGTCGGGGCCCCGCCGATCCTCCGCAGCGTCGCGTCCAGACAGCCGGCGATCGTGGGCAGCGTCTTGTCGAGCACCGGGATCACCACCCGGAACCGCGACCAGGCCAGCCAGGCGCACCACAGCCACGTCTTGCGGCCTGCGATTTTCGGGCCGTCGCCCCAGTCCCACTGGATCCACAAGCCGGGTTCGGGAATCCATGGGCGGAACACTCTTCGGTGGCCGGCCTGATACGACGCCTTCGCCGCGGCGACCGCCCGCCGGGTCGTGCGGTCAGTGCCGGTGAACCCCATCGCCGTGATCTTCTCGTGCACCCGGTCGGCGCCGATCCGGCCGCCGGACCGCTCGATGAGTTCCTCGATCTTCGGCAGGTAGTCGTCGATCATCTTCGGCCGCTGCTGCCGCCGCGTCGGGTCGCCGCCCTGGCCGCGAAGCTCCACATATCGCTTCACGGTGTGGTGGTCGACCCCGGCCAGCTCGGCCGCCGCACGGTAACTGCCCGTGAGGTCGTACGCTTCCAGAATCTCCATGATCTCCTCTTTGCTCTTCACACCGGCCAAGAGATCAGACCGGGTGGTCTAGACAGCCAAGAGGGATCACGCGTCCATCAGCGGGGACATTCCATGTCCGCCTGCGGGGAGCCGATCAGACCGCCTGCGGGGAGCTTTGCACTTCCGCCGTCAGAGGTGGCGTGGGGCGGGCTGAGATCGGTGTGGCGGGGCTCTTTCCCAGTGCCTTCGGGGCTCCCCGGAACGTACGCCTGGGCGGGGGTCGGGGGAGCTCGCTCAGACGCCTCGGGGACCTCGCTCGGGTGCCCCCTCGGAGGGCCCGCCAAGGTGCCTCGGGTGGCCCGCCAAAGGTGCCTCGGCGGGCCTGTTCGGGCGGCTCGGAGGGGCCTCCCAGGGCGGTGCAGAGCACCCTGGGAATCTGTGTAGACTTACCGGCGTTGCTGATCGCACCATAGGTGTGGGCAGCGTGCCGCCTTAGCTCAGATGGCCAGAGCAACGCACTCGTAATGCGTAGGTCTCGGGTTCGAATCCCGAAGGCGGCTCCATGGTGAACC
>NZ_JBEXKG010000440.1:0-1064 GCF_040609555.1 Streptomyces sp. NPDC004658 | reverse complement strand
CGGTAGCCTGGAGGGGTGATTGACCTTCGCCTGCTTCGTGAGGACCCCGACCGTGTTCGCGCCTCCCAGCGCGCCCGTGGAGAGGACGTCGCCCTCGTCGACGCCCTTCTCTCCGCCGACGAACGGCGCAGGTCGTCCGGGGTCCGGTTCGACGAGCTCCGTTCCGAGCAGAAATCGCTCGGCAAGCTCATCCCCAAGGCCTCCCCGGAGGAGCGCGCCGAACTCCTGAAGAAGGCCGAGCAGCTCAAGGCCGACGTCAAGGCGGCCGACGCGGCGCAGGGCGAGGCCGACGAGGAGACCCGGAGCCTGCTGCTGCGGCTCGGCAACATCGTCCACACGGACGTCCCGGTCGGCGGCGAGGAGGACTTCGTCGTCCTGGAGACGCACGGCACCATCCGTGACTTCGGCGCCGAGGGCTTCGAGCCCAAGGACCACCTGGAGCTCGGCGAGGCGCTGGGCGCGATCGACATGGAGCGCGGGGCCAAGGTGTCCGGGTCGCGCTTCTACTACCTGACGGGCGTCGGCGCGCTGCTGGAGCTCGCCCTGGTCAACGCGGCGATCGCCCAGGCCACCGAGGCCGGCTTCATCCCGATGCTCACCCCCGCGCTGGTCCGCCCGCGCGCCATGGAGGGCACCGGCTTCCTCGGCCAGGCCGCGGAGAACGTGTACCACCTGGAGAAGGACGACTACTACCTGGTCGGCACCTCCGAGGTACCGCTCGCCGCGTACCACATGGACGAGATCATCGACGCGGACAAGCTGCCCCTGCGCTACGCGGGCTTCTCCCCGTGCTTCCGCCGCGAGGCGGGTACGTACGGCAAGGACACCCGTGGCATCTTCCGGGTCCACCAGTTCGACAAGGTCGAGATGTTCTCGTACGTCGACCCGGCGGAAGCGGAGGCGGAGCACCAGCGCCTCCTCGACTGGGAGAAGCAGTGGCTGACCGCTCTCGGGCTGCCCTTCCAGGTGATCGACGTCGCCACCGGCGACCTGGGCGCCTCGGCCTCCAGGAAGTTCGACTGCGAGGCGTGGATCCCGACCCAGGGCAAGTACCGCGAGCTGAC
>NZ_JBEXKG010000439.1:0-1066 GCF_040609555.1 Streptomyces sp. NPDC004658 | reverse complement strand
GGTCATCGGTACGGACAAGCGCACCGGCAAGGGCAACGAGGGCTACGGCGACAAGGGAAGTACCGGCCACGCGGACACGAACATCCTGTTCCACGTCTCCGAGGACCGCACCAACGCCACGGCGATGAGCATCCCCCGCGACCTCATGACCAACATCCCGGACTGCAAGGCGAAGCAGGCGGACGGCTCGGAGAAGACCATTCCGGGCACGCAGAACGTCCGCTTCAACACCAGCCTCGGCCAGGACGGCCGCGACCCGGGCTGCACGATGGACACCGTCAAGGAGCTCACCGGCCTGCAGGTCGACCACTTCATGATGGTCGACTTCAACGCGGTGAAGGAACTGTCCACGGCGGTCGGCGGCGTCAACATCTGCCTGGCCCACGCGGTCAAGGACGACAAGTCGCACCTCGACCTGCCGGCGGGCCCGAGCAAGGTCCAGGGCGAGGAGGCGCTGGCGTTCGTACGGACCCGGCACGCCTACGCCAACGGGAGCGACCTCGACCGGATCAAGGGCCAGCAGCAGTTCATCGGCTCGATGATCCGGCAGATGAAGTCGAACGACACGCTGACGAGCCCGACGAAGCTGTACAAGCTGGCGGACTCGGCGACCAAGGCGCTGACGGTCGACTCGGCCATCGACTCGGTGTCGAAGCTGAGCACGCTCGCCAAGGAGCTCACCAAGATCGACACGTAGAACATCACGTTCGTGACGCTGCCGGTGATCGACAACCCGGCGGAGCCCAAGCCGATCACGGTGGTTGTGGACCCGGTCAAGGCGCCCCAACTGCTCTCGATGATGCAGGCGGACACCTCGCTGACCGAGGTGGCCGCGCAGAAGAAGGCCGCCAAGAGCAAGCAGAACGCGCTCCTCAAGGGAACCAGGGCGGCAGCGGCCGACGTCCGCGTAGACGTGTACAACGGCGGGGAGATCGCCGGCGGTGCCCAGCAGACCGTCTCGTGGCTGCAGAACGACAAGGGAGTCCTGAAGTCCACGAACAAGGCCAACGCCCCGGCGAAGGCTGCCAAGACGACGCTCGAGTACGCGCCGAACCAGGCCGACCAG
>NZ_JBEXKG010000438.1:0-1068 GCF_040609555.1 Streptomyces sp. NPDC004658 | reverse complement strand
CGACGAGATCGCTGATGGCGCGCAGCAGGTCGTACGGGGGGATGTCGGCGCGGATCCCGCCGGATGCGGCTGCCGTGTCGAGCAGCTCCGTCACGACGGGCAGGAAGCGCTGCTGGAAGTAGGCGGGCAGGCTCTCGTAGGCGGGGTCGCCGGAGTGCAGAGCGGTCTTGAGGCCGCGTTTGGTCGCGACGAACTGCGCGAACCGCTGAAACCACAGAGTGAGCGCCTCGACCGGCTCGTGCTCCTCCGCGAGAGCGGGGGCCGCCTCGGCGCAGGCGTCGACCTCGTGGCGGAAGACGGCGGTGATGAGGTCGGAGCGCTGCGGGAAATGGCGGTAGAGGGTGCCCGCACCCACCCCGGCCCTCGCGGTGATCCGCCGCACAGGGGCGTCCACGCCGTCCGACGCGAAGACCTCGGCGGCTGCGGTCAGCAGGGCGTCCAGGTTGCGTTGGACGTCGGCTCGCACGCGGCGCGCGACCGGCTCCCCGGTGGGGCGATCAGACATGGAATGGTTTCCCTTTGCGCTCCGGAACGATGTTCCGTATTGTCATTGCTGAACGGTGTTCCGGTTTCATTCTAGCCGGACCCGCGACCGGCAGCCCATGCAGGGAGAAGACTCATGCAGTACCGCACACTGGGCCGGACCGGCATCAAGGTCAGCCCCTACTGTCTGGGCGCCATGATGTTCGGCGCCCTCGGCAACCCGGACCACGACGACTGCACGCGGATCGTCCACACCGCGCTGGACGCGGGCATCAACTTCGTCGACACCGCCGACGTCTACGGACGCGGTGAGTCCGAGGAGATCCTGGCCAAGGCGCTGAAGGGCCGCCGCGACAGCGTCGTCCTGGCGACCAAGGGGCACCTCTCGATGGGGGACGACCCCAACCAGCAGGGGGGTTCGCGGCGTTGGGTCATCCGGGCCGTGGAGGACTCGCTGCGACGCCTGGAAACCGACTACATCGACCTTTACCAGATGCACCGTCCCGACCCCGAAACGGACGTGGAGGAGACGCTGTCCGCGCTCACCGACCTCATGCGGGCGGGCAAGATCCGGGCCATCGGCTC
>NZ_JBEXKG010000437.1:0-1072 GCF_040609555.1 Streptomyces sp. NPDC004658 | reverse complement strand
AAAAGCGAACTGGTGGCGGAGGAGATCGAGCGCACACTGATCGGCTCGATCGGGCTGGTCGCCTCGGTCCCGGTGACCACCGCGCTCGCGGCGCTGGTCGTCTCCGCGGACCGCGCCGGTTCCGGCGTGGACGCAGGACCTCCGCCTCCCGTACGGAGCGGCAGGGGACGCCGTCGTCGGGCGAGGTCCTGAGTGCCCGAACACGGAGAGCGATTCACCCGTTCGGCAGGTGTGCTGTTCGACCGGCAGGCAGGCCAAGGGCACAGGCTTCGTCAGCCGGCGTTCTGTTCCTCGGCCAGAATCCGCCCCAGTGCCTCTTCCAGATTGCCCTCGAAGTCACCCAGCGTGCACTCCTGCCCGAGCGGCACGAGTTTGTCCGTCCGGTCGAGAAATGCCACGAGAGGAGCCGTACCGGCCCTGAAGAGGGCTCGGTCGGCCCCCACCTGGAGCCTGATGTGGACATCGGACAGCCCTTCGGGCTCGGTCGGCCCGATGTGTACATCGCCGTCACCACTGGGGCTGTTGAGGCCGTCGAGCAGCAGCTCGCGGCCGAAAGCCCAGGTGACGGGGGCGTCGCCGGGCAGATGGAAGGTCATCCGGATCGCGTACGGATCGCACACTTCGTACCGGAGCTCCACCGGGATACGGAAAGAGAGCTCCTCGGAGACGAGGAAGCTCATCATGACCTCAGCTTGAACCGACTCGCGCATCGTTCAACCCCGCAGTAGATGAATCTGGCCAGGAATGATCCCCCATGGCCCTATTGACGCCATCGTGGTGCACGCGATAGCAGATCACAAGGAGTGATTTTTCAGATACTGATAGAGAACACGAACGAACGCAAGAGGCTGGCCACTTCGCCACGTAGTCGTTCGACTGCGGGGAGCAACCGTTCTTCCTGGTCGAGGGGGACCGAAATGGCCATCGCGGCTGCCGTGAATCCGGCCGTGATCGGAATGGCCGCGCAGACCGTGCCGAGGGCGTACTCCTGTCGTTCGATGACAGGTTCCATACGCTCGATCGACCGCAGCCGCTCAAGGAGTGCCGGACGGTCGCGCACGGAGTAGCGGGT
>NZ_JBEXKG010000436.1:0-1082 GCF_040609555.1 Streptomyces sp. NPDC004658 | reverse complement strand
CGCTCGCCTCGACGTGGTTGAGGTCCATGTCCTTCAGCCGCTCGACGGGGTCCCAGCAGCCGGGCCGCATCTCCGCCCGGGTGATGCCCTCCAGCGTCATGTCGTCGCGGTCGAACCCCACGGCGGCGATGTTGCGCTTGTACGGGAACTTGAGGTCCTCGTAGATCCACCAGTCGGTCGGCGGCCCGTCCGGGTCCATCGTGATGACGTACTTGCCACCGGTGTACGCGAGCTCGCCTATGCCCGCGGTCAGGGGCTGCGGCCCGCGCTCGCGGTACTTGGCGGGCAGCCAGGTCGAGAAGAGGTGCGGCGGCTCGATCACATGGTCGTCGACGCTGACGATCCGAGGCAGTTCCGTCATGGTGTCCCCTTCGGCGCACACGTTTCTGATGACCCGTCAGATTGACGTCGCCCACAGGCTAGCCCCGCACCCCTGGACCGACAAGGCACAGCGCTCTACGCTCTCCGCACGATCTGACTACCCGTCAGCTGTGAGGGGTTCGCCGTGAACGAGACCGCACACGCCCTGGGTGCATCGGGCACCTTCTGGGAGCTCATCGAACGCCGGGCCGCCCTGACTCCGGAGCGGCCCTTCCTGATCCAGGACGACCGCACGCTCACCTTCGGCGAGTTGCGCACCCGTGCCGAGCGCGTGGCGGCGGGCCTGTACTTCATGGGCGTACGCCCCGGCACGGTCGTCGCCTGGCAGCTGCCGACCCGGCTCGAAACGGCGTTGCTGTCCTTCGCGCTGGCCCGGATCGGGGCGGTGCAGACGCCCGTCATCCCCTTCTACCGCGACCGCGAGGTGGGCTTCGCGCTGCGCGAGTCCAAGGCGGAGTACTTCGCGGTACCGGGCACGTGGCGCGGCTTCGACCACACGGCGATGGCCGCCCGCCTGTCGGCGGACCTCGTGGTCTTCGAGGCGTACGACACCCTGCCGGACGGCGACCCGGCCATCCTGCCCCCGCCGCCCTCCGACGGCACGGCGGTGCGCTGGATCTACTGGACCTCGGGCACCACGTCCGACCCGTAGGGCGTCCTGCACACCGACCGCAGCCTGATCGCCGGCGGCTCCTGCCTCG
>NZ_JBEXKG010000435.1:0-1084 GCF_040609555.1 Streptomyces sp. NPDC004658 | reverse complement strand
CCCTTCAGGGCGCATCAGCCGCGACCCCCCAGGGGCGCGGGGAACTGCGCGACCGGCCACGACGGACCCGCACCCGGCAGACGGCGCAACCCCGACGGCGGCCCCCGGAACCGCTCAGCCCGCGCCCGCGAAATGCCCGCCCACCAGCCTGCGCACCGCGTCCTCGTCCCGCGAGGCCAACGCGTCCAGCAGGGCGAGATGCTCCGCCGCGTCGGCGAGCAGCTCGGCCCGTCCCCGTCGCACCGGGGGCCACTGGGACCGCCGGTGCAGGTCCTCGGCGATGCGGACCAGTTGCTCGTTGCCCGCCAGGGCGAGCAGGGCCCGGTGGAAGGCGCGGTCGGACTCGGCGTACGTCGCCGGGCAGCCGGTGGCGGCCACCCGTACCGTCTCCTCGGCGAGCGGTCGCAGCTCGGCCCACCGCTCGGCGGGCATCGTACGCGCGAGCCGGAGCACCACCGGCACCTCCAGGAGCGCGCGCACCTCCGCCAGCTCGGCGAGTTCCCGTGTGCCCCGCTCGACCACCCGGAAGCCACGGTTGGGCACGACCTCGACGGCTCCCTCCAGCGCGAGCTGCTGCATGGCCTCCCGCACGGGTGTGGCCGAGACGCCGAAGCGCTCCCCCAGCACCGGCGCCGAGTAGACCTCGCCGGGCTTCAGGTCGCCGGTGACCAGCGCCGTGCGCAGCGCGTCCAGGATCTGCCCGCGCACCGAGGAGCGCTGCACCGCGGGCCGCGGCTCGGGGACCGGCCGCTCGCCGTGGGTGTGCTCGCCACGCGCCGCGCCCGGTACCGCGGCGTCCCGCTCCCGGCCCGGGTCGGCGCCGGCGGCCGGCCGCGGCCGCTGCTGCGCGGGCACCCGGGCGGCGGCCGGCGCGTCCGGGGAGCCCTGCTCGCCCTG
The DNA here is from genome assembly GCF_040609555.1 of Streptomyces sp. NPDC004658. Classification (NCBI taxonomy): domain Bacteria; kingdom Bacillati; phylum Actinomycetota; class Actinomycetes; order Kitasatosporales; family Streptomycetaceae; genus Streptomyces; species Streptomyces sp. NPDC004658. The sequence continues at coordinate 187 of NZ_JBEXKG010000435.1, read as the reverse complement.
CTTCACGGCTCCTCCTGGCGGCTTGTCGGCACTTGGGGTCATTGACGACGGGTTGTCGCTTGTCCGTCAAGCACCATAGGCGCACCGGGCGGTCAACACCCCCACCCTGCCGCGCTACCCGGAGGCCGGAGTCACCCACCGCTACGCCGACCACTTCATCAGCGAGGTGTGCGCCTTCGTGGGTGAG
>NZ_JBEXKG010000434.1:0-1092 GCF_040609555.1 Streptomyces sp. NPDC004658 | reverse complement strand
CGGGAACTGGTCGTCCGAGTACGACTGGCGCGCCCGCACCACCGCATACGACACCTACATCACCACCGCCGCCGTCGACGGAATCGCCGACCAGGTGTCCTCCGTCCGGCACCGGCACATCGAACTCGCCGACAAGCTCATGGACCACCTCTCCGACCGCCTCGACAGCTACATCGCCGCGAACGAGGACCCCAACGTCCGCTGGACCCACGCGTTCGTCGCCGCGACGAACGTCCACACGAAGGCCCTCGCCATGAACCAGGACGGGCAGAACTCCAAGTCGGTGGAGCAGGTGGAACTGCTCCTGAAGAGGGTCCTCAACCTGCCGTGACCGCTGTGGAGCTGACGCCGGAAGAGCTTGCGCTGATCAGCCCGCAGGCTCTCGCCCGCATGCCCAAAGCAGACCTCGAACGCATCGAGGGCCTACTGGAGCTGCTGGCGCAGGACATGGACGCCGGCAAAGTCCTGTGGCTGTGCGACGTGCCCGGCTGCAACGGGGCTGCGCACCCTGGCCGGCCCGGACCGCACGCCCGCGCGAACCAACGCCCCCCGGCCGAGGGCATCGACTGGGACACGTGGCTGCTCCTCGCCGGGCGTGGGTTCGGGAAGTCGCGCACGGGTGCGGAGTGGGCGTGGCGGAAGGCCGATGCCATGCCCGGGTCGCGCGGCGCCCTGGTGGGGCCGACGGCAGCCGACACCCGAGACATCCTCGTCGAGGGCGAGTCCGGGATCCTCGCCTCGGCCCCCTCGACGTTCCGGCCCCTGTACGAGCCGTCGAAGCGGAAACTGACGTATCCCAACGGCAGCGTGCAGCACCTCTACAGCGCAGACGAGCCGGACCGTATGCGCGGCCCCCAGCACCACTACGGCTGGGCCGACGAACTCGCCGCCTGGCGCAAGCTCCAGTACGCCTGGGACATGCTCCAGATGGGCATGCGCCTGGGCCAGCACCCGCAGGTGTGCGTGACCACCACACCCCGCCCGCTGCCCCTCATCAAGGCCCTGATCAAGGACCCGTTGGCCTTCGTCACCAAGGGCACCACGTACGACAACCTCGCCAACCTCGCCCCCACGTTCCGGCGCGCCGTCGTC
>NZ_JBEXKG010000433.1:0-1100 GCF_040609555.1 Streptomyces sp. NPDC004658 | reverse complement strand
CTGCCGGGCGCGTAGCCGGATCCTCCCGCGTGCCCGGCCGGACTCCGGCTGCCCCAGGGCGGGCGCTCGCGTGGAGGCGGCCCGGTCCCGGGCGGCGGTTCCGTCCTCGAAGGCCGGACGGGCCGGGGTGCGTACACCGGAACCAGGCCGCCCGACACGGTTCACCTCCCGTTCACCCACCCCCGCAAGCCGCTTCACCTGTTCTGCCTAATTTCGGCAGTGCACGGTGCGAGGAACACACCGCACCGGACAGGACTTCCGCTCCACCCATCACCTCGCACGCCGTCGTAGACCGAAACCACCACGGCGGCTCCTGGAAGGAACACCCGAAAGTGAAGCTTCAGCGCAAGAACCGGCTTCGTGCCACCGCGCTCGGTGCCCTCGCCGTCTCCGGCGCCCTGGTCCTCACGGCGTGCGGTTCGGACAACAACAGCGGCGGCGACACGGGCGGGAGCGGCGGTCAGACCAAGGCCGCGTCGAACGTCAAGTGCGACGGCGCCAAGGGCCAGCTGCGCGCCTCCGGGTCCAGCGCCCAGAAGAACGCCATGGACCTCTGGGTCAAGGAGTACATGGCCGCCTGCTCCGGTGTGGAGATCAACTACAACTCCTCCTCGTCCGGCGAGGGCATCGTCGCCTTCAACCAGGGCACCGTCGGCTTCGCCGGCTCCGACTCGGCGCTGAAGCCCGAGGAGGTCGCCGACTCGAAGAAGATCTGCAAGACCGGCCAGGGCATCAACCTCCCGATGGTCGGCGGCCCGATCGCGGTCGGCTTCCACCTCGACGGCGTCGACAGCCTCACGCTGGACGCCCCCACCCTCGCCAAGATCTTCGACACGAAGATCAAGAAGTGGAACGACGAGGCCATCGCCAAGCTGAACCCGGGCGCCAAGCTCCCGGACAAGGCGATCCAGCCCTTCCACCGCTCCGAGGACTCCGGCACCACCCAGAACCTCGGCAAGTACCTCGGCGCCGCGGCCCCGAGCGACTGGAAGTACGAGGCCGAGACCGGAGCGGATCGGTGCCCTGGACGGTACTGCGGGCGACGCAGTTCCACGAGTTCGCGGGTCAGCTGCTCAGCGGCGTGCCCGGGCCGGTCGCGG
>NZ_JBEXKG010000432.1:0-1105 GCF_040609555.1 Streptomyces sp. NPDC004658 | reverse complement strand
CCCCAACTGGTCTCCCGGGCACAGCGCCTGTTCGCGGACGGCCGTCTCAGCCCGGCGCGACGCGACGGGGGCCGTCACCGGCGCGCGGACGGCGGACATGTCTCCGACCCGCCCACCCCGTCCTCCTCCGCCCGCACCCTGCACGCGCCCGCGGCCGGGTCCTGGCCCTCGTCATTCGACGGGGCCGGTCCCTCCGGGCAGCACGGCACCTGGACCGGCACCATGTACGGACAGGGCATGAGCGGCTGGGCCGCAGACTCCACCGAGTCCCTTCCCCGGCACGACTGGGACGGCATCCTGCACGACTGGAACCGCACGCAGGCGGCCGGCGCTGATTCCGTCTGAGGCAGGCTGCTGCGGCGGCCGGCCGGCAGAGCGGCTACGGCGGTGAGGGGCGGGGCGGCGCGCCGATAGCCTGCCGGGCATGGTGAGCATGGACACGAAGACCGATGCGCGACTGGCCCTCGAAGCCGCCCAGGCGGGGGCGGCGGTGGTCCGCGACATGTACGGGACCTCACTGCCCCGTACGGAGAAGCCCGGCGGTGACTTCGCGACGGCCGCGGACCTCGCCGCCGAGAAGGCCATCCTCGGTGTGCTGGGGGCCGCCCGCCCCGACGACGCCGTGACAGCCGAGGAGAGCGGCCGGACCGGCCCGGGCGACGCACGTCGCCGATGGCTGGTCGATCCCCTGTGCGGGACGCTGAACTACGCCGTGCGGAACATGCTGGTCGCGGTGAACGTCGCCCTGCGGGTGGGGCCCACCGTCACCGCGGCCGCGTCGGCGGACCCGTTCAGCGGTGAGGTGTTCTGGACCGACGGCGCACACGCTCGCGTCCGTACGGCCGGCGTGGACGAGGAACTGACGCCCTCGCCCGCCTCCAGCCTCGTCGACGTCAACCTCGACCCACCGTTCCCCAACGCCCCCGCCTTCCGGGCGGTGGAACTCCTCGCCGCCCCGGAGTTCGCCGAGCGGTTCCGGCCGCGCGTCGTCTCCACGACCCTGGCCGTGGCCTGGGTCGCCGCCGGCCGCAGGGCCGCGTACGTCACCGACGGGGACCTGCGCGACAGCGTGCACTTCGCCGCCGGGATCGCGCTCTGCGAAGCC
>NZ_JBEXKG010000431.1:0-1109 GCF_040609555.1 Streptomyces sp. NPDC004658 | reverse complement strand
CTGATTCCGACGCCACCGGCCAGGTCAGCGAGCCCGCAGGCCGCACCGGCGGTGACCGTGCCACAACGTGCCAGTAGGAGCGGTAAAGAGCGGTCATCACAGGTGACGATACGACGCTCGGATCCGGGAAGCATCAGCCTGTTCCTGCAGGTCAGGCGCCATTGATGCCTGGGCGCCGGGTGATTCCCAAGCTCAGAGCGCGAGTTCGATTCTCGTCACCCGCTCCATGAAAAAGCCCCAGGCCAGCGGCCCGGGGCTTTTTGTTATTGCTCAAGCTCGGTCGAGCCGCCTGCACCCAACGCGCCCCTCGACTTCTTCCGGTCACCAGAACCCCACGAGCACATATGGCAACTATGATAGTTGTTATACCCTTCAGTGCATGGAGACGAAGACGTACACAACCATCGACCTACGCAAGGGGATGGGCGAGATCCTGGACCGGACCCGCATCGCCGGCGAGGCCGCCGCCATCACCCGCAAAGGGAAGACGGTCGCCTACCTGGTGCCGGCCGAGTGGTTCGAGCAGATGGCCTCTCGGCAGCAGTCGCACGGGGCCGCCTGACTACCCCCCACTACCAAGGAGCTCGAACCATGCCCGCCCATGCACTTTTCTTCGATGGGTACGAGGGGGAACCCCTGCGGTTGCCGCCCATGCCCGAACGCACGCCCCAAGCACTCCGGTTGGCCATTCAGGAGCACGCTCCACACCTCCTCCCGGACTTTGAGGCTCACTGGAAGCGCGTCATCGGCGATGCCTTCAACATCACCCCCGTACCGGCCTTCATGCGCCTGTGGTGGACGCAGTACGCCATCGCGCGAAATCCCGTGCTCGACTCACACCTTCGCGACCTCGAAACCCGCGCCGCCAAGTCCGAGGACCCCGAGGAGTCCACCCGGCTTCTGGAGGAGTACAGCCGCCTCCGGCACGAAGCCGCTGAGAGGAAGCCCGGAGAGTGATCGACGAACCACTCCGGCCGCCTTGGCAGATGGACTGGACGAAGGAGGCGCAGCACGACTTCCAGGACATGCCAGCCGAAGGCAGTGACCTGGTCAAGAGTGCCCGAGCGGAACTGATTACTGCCGAAGACCCGTACTCCCGGGGAATCGAC
>NZ_JBEXKG010000430.1:0-1110 GCF_040609555.1 Streptomyces sp. NPDC004658 | reverse complement strand
TCGGGGTGGCGGGCGGCTGGGCGGCGGCCTCGGCGGGGCTGCGGCACGCGGCGGAGACCGCGACCGCGGCCCAGGGCCTGACCGACCGGCCCTGGTACGACGCCCGGCGCCTCGACATCGACCTGCTGCTGTGGCGGCTGCGCGACCACCCGGACCTGGCGGCCTTCGTGGACCGGGCGATCGGCCCGCTGCGCGACCACGACCGGCGCTCCAAGCCGCCGCTGCTGCCGACCCTGGAGACCTATCTGGCGCACGCCGGCCGCAAGGCGGAGACGGCCCGCGAACTGCATCTGAACCGGCAGACGCTGTACAACCGGCTCGCCCGGATCGGGGAGTTGCTGGGCACGGACCTGGACGACCCGCAGACGGTACTGGCGTTGAGCCTGGCCCTGCGGGCGCGCCGGCATGTGTCCTGAGACCGGTCAGGCCAGTGGCCTCGGCTGGGTCAACTCGTCGTACACGCTGAGCACCTGGGCGACGGTCTCGTCCTCGGTCGGCCAGCCGGCGGCCTGCCGCGTCCCGCGCTCGCGCAGCACCGCGCACCGCTCCGGGTCCGCGAGGAGCCGTACGACGGTGCCGGCGAGGGCTTCCGGATCGCCGTACGGGACGAGTTCGGCCGCGTCGCCGACGAGGTCCGGGACGCCGCCGACCCGGGTGGCGACGAGCGGCACGCGCGCGTGCAGCGCCTCCTGGGCGAGGACGGACCGCGACTCCCAGCTGCTCGTGAGCAGGGCCAGGTCAGCGGCGGCGAGCAGCTCCGGCACGTCCTCGCGGTGCCCGATGAGCCGCACCGGGAGCTCCTCGTCCTCGATCCGCCGTTGCAGGACGGGCCGCAGCGGCCCCTCCCCCGCGATGACCACCAGCGGCACCGGATCGAGGTTCCGCCACGCGCGGGCCGCGTCGAGCAGGACGTCGTAGCCGCGGTGCCGGTCGAGGGAGCCGACCGCGATGAGCAACGGGCGGCCGGTGGCGCCGAGTTCGGCCCGGGTCTTGGGCCGCAGCCGGTCGGGGTCGTCGCGGTCGGGGCCGTCGAAGGCGTCCGAGCCGTCGAGGTCGAGGGCGCCGGCGTCGAGGAGGCCGCCGGGGCGGCGCCGGCCCGGCAGGGCGACG
>NZ_JBEXKG010000429.1:0-1111 GCF_040609555.1 Streptomyces sp. NPDC004658 | reverse complement strand
GGCCGGTGCCGCCTCCCGCCCACTCCGCCCGCGCCCGCGCCATGGACGCCGTGCTGCTGCGCGCCCTGGCCACCGGCCGGGTCGACGGACCCGCGCTGTTCTGCGGCCTGTTCGCCCGCGTACCCGCCCCCCGGCTGCTGCGCTTCCTTGACGGACGCACCCGCCTGCGCGAGGACCTCGCCGTCGGCCTGCGCACCCCGCTCGGCCCGATGCTCCGCTCGGCCCTCGAACTGCCGCTGCTGCCCCGCCGCCCGTCCGACTGACCCCCGCCGACTGACCCCCTCCGACGCCACCGACCTGGAGACCGCATGACGCTGCTGCGCGACGAGGACCTCACCGCCGCGTTCGACCACGCCGCCCGCCGCTACGACGCGCTGGTGGCCGCCAACCCGGGCTACCACGCCCACCTCCGGCGCTCGGTACGCCGTCTCGGCCTGCCCGGACCCGGAGCGGGCCTGCACCTGCTGGACCTCGGCTGCGGCACGGGCGCCTCGACGGCCGCGCTCCGCGCCGTCCTGCCGGCCGCACGCGTCACCGCCGTCGACGCCTCCGCCGGCATGCTGCGGCGGGCCGCCGCCAAGCCCTGGGCGCGTGAGGTCACCTTCGTGCGCGCACCGGTGGAACGCCTGGCCGAGGCGGGCGTGACCGGACCGTTCGACGCGGTCTTCGCCGCCTACCTGCTGCGCAACGTGCGCGACCCCGACGCCGTCCTCACCGCCGTACGGGACCTGCTGAGGACCGGCGCCCGGCTCGCCGTGCACGAGTACACGCTCAGCGGCCGCCGCGTCGACCGCGCGGTGTGGAGCCTGGTGTGCCGCGGCCTCGTACAGCCCGCGGCGTCCGTCCTCGGGGACGGCGGGCTGTACCGCCACCTGCATCGCAGCGTCGTCGAGTTCGACACCGCCGACCGCCTCGCCGCCCGCGTCCGCGCGGCCGGCTTCGAACGCGTCCGGATCCTGCCCCTGCCGGGCTGGCAGACCGGCATCACCCACACCGTCGTCGCCCGGCGGGCGGAGAACCCGCGATGACCGCGGCCGAGCCGCCGGACGGCTGCCGTCGTGGCCGGGACCGGCGGGCCCGGATGCTGCCGGCGCCGCCCGGCACGGGGCGC
>NZ_JBEXKG010000428.1:0-1113 GCF_040609555.1 Streptomyces sp. NPDC004658 | reverse complement strand
GCCCACGTAGACGTGGACGACGACGACACCGAGAGCGCCGATCGCCGTATCGCACCTGGGGACAATTGAGGGAGCCTTCCCAGTACCACCGTTCAGTGGAGGTGCCGACCGCTGGCCTCTTGGAGGGTGAGGGGGGCGGGGATCTACGGCTTGCAACATAGTCCCGAGGTGGCTCCCGGGGACCTTTATGCCCGCCCCCCTTGACCGCGGACCTCGAAGGTTCTCTGACCGGTCTCTATCCACCAGGCAATCTAGCAAGTGGCACTGACAACGGTCCGACCCCAGGAGGAGCGACGGTGCCACGACCTGGGGTTTCCCCCGGAGACGGGCTCTACTCGGCCTCGGACTTCTCGTCCGGGGCCGTTTGCGTGAGCTGGCGCGGGACGGGAGCGGAGTGCTCTGGTTGCTGGTTGGCCGGAACGTGAGACCGGGGTCGGACTGCCCTCGTCTTCCCGGACCCACCAACCGTTCCGGTCCCTGACCGCCGAACGCCTCGCCGGGTCGCTCCGCCAGGTCGTGCGGCAGCAGACGTACGCACGAGCCGCCTCGATGGCGGCACAGCGGATGCAGACCGAGGACGGAGCGGGCCAAGTCCTCAGGGTGGTGCAGCGGTTGACCAACAGTTGACCAACGATTGGTCAACCGGCCACCCGATCCGCGGCGGTCCGGGCCGGTCAGTGCGAGCCGGTGCGGCAAGGGCATGGGCGCCCGCGTAGTTGCCCAGTAAAGTCGCCTCATCACTGCTGGTTATGGGGCCAGGTCCTGACGCGCGGGCGCCGGGGCGCTGGTGGGGAGGGCCTGTCGAGCATGAGCCGTCGCTCCAATGGGTTGGTCGGTGTCTGGGCTGAAGCGCAGCGCCAACAGCAACGTCAACGTGAGGCGCAAGCCAGGTACCAACAGGATCAGGAGAGGCGACAACGCACGCACCAGCGGGACCTCGCGCGCAGTCATCGCGAGCAGAAGGCGGCCTACCGCGAGCAGCGCGAGGCGGAGGCACGGCGGCGTACGGCGGAGATCGACGCACGGGTCGAGTCGTTGCAGGGGCTGTTGGCGGCCGGGTGCCGTGCTCCGGCGTTCAGGGCCGCGGCCCTGACCCGGGTGGAGCAGGTCGAG
>NZ_JBEXKG010000427.1:798-1114 GCF_040609555.1 Streptomyces sp. NPDC004658 | reverse complement strand
CAGACGCTCGACCTCGGCCCGCGGCAGACCGCAGCCTTCAGCGATCAGGCGCACCGGCCGGACAGGAATCCGCGCCGCGAAACGGACCGTGACGTCGAGGACCTCGTCGCCGTTGGCGGCGTCGTTGGCAGCGCCGTCGCGGTGCTCGTCGTCGACGTGGTCCGATCCGGCGGTGTCGAGGCGCCAGGCGTTGTCCCAGTCGAGGGCGATGCGGTTGCGGCGACGTACGCCCGGTTCCTGAAGCAACCGCGCCGCCAGGCTTGCGTCGTTGTCATGCATTCGGTTGAGCGACTCGGCTGGTATGGACCGCACTTGT
>NZ_JBEXKG010000427.1:0-788 GCF_040609555.1 Streptomyces sp. NPDC004658 | reverse complement strand
CTCCAGGACCGTGAGCTTCGTCGTCCCCCCGCAAGCAGTGCAGAGCGCGAGGAGCCAGGCGTCGAGGAGCTTGTGGTGTGCGTTGACGCGGAACTTGCCGTCCGTCCGGAAGCGATCGGACGCGCACACGTGGCAGCGACGGACGACGAGAGGAAGGCAGGTGGGAGTGACCACCCAGGTTTTGAGCACAGAAGTACACCGGTTTCAGTGAGAAGACCGCAGCAAGAAGGAGCGCGGCGCACATGCGCGACGCGCGACGATTCAGCGCTTGGGAGGTCTCACAGGGTGTACAACGGGGCGTCCTTGCCTGGGCGACGTGGTTCGGCAGCACGGTAGCGGCGTCCGGCGGTGGCGTACCACTGGATTTCCCGCAGGATGAAGTCCGTTTCCTCGCAGGGGCGTTCGCCGGGCTCGTCCGCCTACGGATGCAGCGTGGGCCGGTACGTGAGCTCCTGGATGTGGTCGTCGAGCGTGCGGTGGCCGATCAGCTCAAGGTCGAAGTCGGCCGCGCCCTTGAAGATCGGGTCCTGCCCCGTCCGGCCGGTGATCACGGGGAAGAGCGTCACCTGGACGCGGTCCACCAGACCGGCGGCCATCAGCGCCCGGTTCATCGACAGGCTGCCGTGCGAGCGCAACGGCACCTCGGACTCCTCCTTGAGCCGGGCGACGACGTCGACGGCATCACCACTCGCGACGGTCGCGTCCGGCCAGTCGAGGGAACCGTCGAGCGTGGTCGACACCACCGTCGTCGGCAGGCTCCTCATCCGTGTCACCCAGGGATCGCGAAC
>NZ_JBEXKG010000426.1:0-1118 GCF_040609555.1 Streptomyces sp. NPDC004658 | reverse complement strand
CAGCGTCGACCACGCCTGAGAGAGGGTCTGGGCGGTCTTCGCCTGGACGCGTGCGACGCGTGACCCGGCCTCCGTCACGGCCGTCAGCCGGGTCTCCTCGGTCGCGGCCTCGGCCCGCAGCCGGGCCCGGGCCACGGCCGCTTCGTCGCGGGCCTCCTGCTGGATTCCCCGGATCGATCCCAGCGCGGTCGGGGTGAGGGCAGTCTGTTCCCACAGCCCGTGCACCAGCCACAGCGCTTTGGCCGCGACTGGCAGCCACGCCACGGCCAGCCACGCGCCCGCGGACTCCTCGGCCAGCAGTGCGTGGGCGACCAGGACGCCGGTCGCGATCAGACCGAATGCCCAGCCGACCCCGGTGACCACACGGCTGTGGTCCCCCTGCGCGGCCAGGCGGCGTTCGTAGGCGAGCGTGGCCAGCCACCCGCCGTCGATCCCCAGACCAACGACCAGAGCGACGGGCCACGGCATCGCCGTGCCGAGCCACATCATCACCACCGCCAGCGTGAGGACCATGGACACCGCCGTCATCGCGACGGCCGGCAGAACGGTCTTCGCCTTCATGCCGCACCGCCCCACAGCGTGGGCCGGACCCGCACGGAGGCGATCAGCCGGACCTGCGACGCGGGGTCGCCGGGGATGTCGCTGTCCTCGATCCAGGACCACTCGTCACCCGGCACGCTCTCGTAGCCGAGACCGTTCAGCGCGCGCTCGCGTTCCGCGATGGTCGGGACCGCGGCCGTGCGGTTCCAGATGTGCTCGGGCCACGCATGCGGGGTGTTCATCAGCGGGACGTACAGGTGCCAGGTGCCACCGCTGTTCGACATCTGCGCGGGAAGCGTCATCACGACCGCTCACCGCCCCGCCGGGCGCGGCTGTAGCGCACCCAACCCGTGACCTGGACGAGCACGCCGCCCGTGGCCAGCCACCGCCACGACGGCTCATCCAGCAGGGACGCCAGAACCGCCCCGGCCAGCGCCAGCGCGATGCCGACGAACACGACGACCAGGGCGCCCCGCTCGGAGGTGAGGGTCACGCTCATGCCGCACCGCCCGTCAGGGGCGAGGTGGCACGGATGGTGAGGTCCCGCCGCGCCGCCATGACCCGGTTGCGGGCGCGGC
>NZ_JBEXKG010000425.1:0-1123 GCF_040609555.1 Streptomyces sp. NPDC004658 | reverse complement strand
TTCGCGTCGTCCAGCGAGGAGCCCGGCGCGATGATGAAGACCAGGTCGAAGACCTTCAGCACGTTGATCATCAGCGTCACCAGCACCACCGCGAGGACCGGGGCGAGCAGCGGCACGGTGATCCGGCGGAACACCTGCCACTCGTTGGCCCCGTCCACCCGGGCCGCTTCCAGGAGTTCACGCGGCAGGCCCGCCAGGCCGGCCGCTATCAGGACCATGGCGAAGCCCGCCCACATCCAGACGTAACTCCCGATGATGGCGGGCGTCACGAACGACGGACCGAGCCAGTCCACCCCGTTGTACGGCTCCTTGAAGTTCGAGGCGGGAAGGCGGAGTTCGGCCCCGTCCGCGGAGGCGGGCAGGGTGAACACCCCGTCGGCGCCCGCCGTGGCGGACGCGACCACCTCGCCGTCCTTGACGGCCTCCACCTTGATGCCCTTGAGCCCCAGCTCCTTGGCGTCGATGACGTTGGGCTTTCCCCCGCCGCCCTTGGTGAAGTCCAGCCACGCGGTGCCGGTGATCTCCCCGTCGCCGCCCGCCTCCGGGGCGCGGGCGGGCTTCGCGTCGGTGGGCATCTTCGCCGGCAGCACCCCGACCAGGGGCAACCGGACCGGCTCCCCGGCCCGTACCGGCACCTTCGTCACGAAGGAACCGCCGCCCGCCGCCTTCAGCGGGTGGACGGGCAGCGGATGCGCCTTGGGGAAGCCCGCCGACTCGGCGAACGTGTCGTGCACGCCCACCCACACGGCGTTGGCGACCCCGCGCTCCGGGGCCGCGTCGTACACCAGCCGGAAGATGATGCCCGCGGCGAGCATCGAGATCGCCATCGGCATGAAGACGATCAGCTTGAACGCCGTGCCCCAGCGGATGCGTTCCGTCAGCACCGCGAAGATCAGTCCGAGTGCGGTGGAGATGGTCGGGGCGAAGACCACCCAGATCGCGTTGTTCTTGATCGCCGTACGGATCGTGTCGTCCGTGAACAGCGCCTTGTAGTTGTCGAGACCGGCGAACCCGGTGCCCGCCTGGTCGAAGAACGACCGGTAGACGGAGTACACGATCGGATACACCACGAGCGCGCCGAGCAGGACCAGCGCGGGCAGCAGGAAGAGTGCCGCGACGGCCC
>NZ_JBEXKG010000424.1:0-1126 GCF_040609555.1 Streptomyces sp. NPDC004658 | reverse complement strand
GGTCTCCGGTAACGGCGCGTACCGCCTCGGCCTCCGCGTAGGCGGAGGCGAAGTTCACCTCCAGCCGGCCGGTCAGGCCCGTGACGTCGAATCGGTAGGTGCGGTGCATGTTCCGCGTCGTCCCGACCTCCCGGCCGTCGAGAGCGATCCGGGCAGCGGTGTCCAGGCCCTCGAAGACGAGGTCGGTGCGCTCGTGCCGGCTGTCGTGGGAAACGTCGGTGGCATAGGTCCACGAGCGCCGGCCGACCCAGGCGACCTCGGTCTCGTTGAGCTCGAGGAAGGGGTCCGGGATGACTCCGGCGGCAAGCAGGTCGGTGTGGACGCAGCCGGGCACGGTGGCGGGGACGCCTCCTGTGGGGAGCCCGAGGGGCACGGGGCTGTCCGCGGTGAGCGTCCAGCCTTCGTGCAGGGGCAGGTGGCGAAGGGTCACGCGGAGGTCCTTCCGCAGTCGGGGAGCTGGGCGCAGGCGACGAAGTGGTCCGGCTCGGTCTCGTACAGGTCGGTGTCCGGCGAACCCGCCTCGTGGAAGGCGCAGCCTTCCAGCGGTTCGGCCTCGGTCCACGGGGTGTTGAGGCGGGGCACGGCGGCCAGCAGGGTGCGGGTGTACGGGTGGAGCGGGTTGCCGAACACCTTCTGGGTGTCGCCGCGTTCGACGACCCGGCCGCGGCGCAGGACCACGGTCTTCTCCGCCAGGTAGGTGCCGAGCGCCAGGTCGTGGGTGATGTAGAGGACGCCGAGGCCGCGCTCCTTGAGGACGGCCAGGAGGTTGAGGACGTCGATGCGGGTGGAGGCGTCGAGCATGCTGGTGATCTCGTCGGCGACCAGGAAACTCAGGTCGAGCAGGAGCGCGCGGGCGATGAGGAGGCGTTGCAACTGGCCGCCGCTGAGCTGGTGCGGGTAGCGGCCCAGCACCTGTCCGGGGTCCAGGCGCACGTCGCGTACGGCCTTCTCGACGCGGCCCGCCCATTCCTTGTCGGAGACGCCGGGGTGGTAGGCGCGGCGGATCAGGTCGAAGACGCGGTCGGCCCGGAAGACCGGGTTGTAGCAGGAGAAGGGGTCCTGGAAGACGCCCTGGACGCGGCGGTAGAAGTCCTTTCCGGGGCGGACGGGGCGGCCGTCCAGGGTG
>NZ_JBEXKG010000423.1:0-1128 GCF_040609555.1 Streptomyces sp. NPDC004658 | reverse complement strand
CCGTGCCGTCCAACGTCAATCCCACCGTCAGGCGACGCCGGTTGGGTCAGGAATTGCGCCGACTGCGCGAGATCAAGGGCATGACGGCCGAGGAGGTCGCGGAGCGGCTGCTGGTCTCGCAGTCCAAGATCAGCCGCCTGGAGAACGGCCGCCGCTCCATCAGCCAGCGCGACGTCCGCGATCTCTGCGGGGTGTACGACGTCGAGGACCACCGGGTCGTCGACTCGCTCATGCAGATGGCCAAGGACTCCCGCCAGCAGGGCTGGTGGCACGCCTTCGGCGACATCCCGTACAGCGTCTACATCGGCCTGGAGACCGATGCCGAGTCGCTGCGCGTGTACGAGCCCCAGGTGATCCCGGGCCTGTTGCAGACGCGGCAGTACGCCGAGGCACTGATCAACGGCGCCTTGCCGGAAGCGCCCCAGACGGACATCGACAAGCGCGTCAGCGTCCGTGCGCGCCGCCAGGACCGCATCACCGCCCCCGAGACCCCGCTGCGGCTGTGGGCGGTCATCGACGAGTCCGCGCTGCGCCGGCTGGTCGGCGGCAAGCAGGTGATGATCGAGCAGCTGGAGCGCCTGGTGGAGCTGTCGCACCTGCCGCACGTGACCGTTCAGGTGCTGCCCTTCGACATGGGGGCGCACCCGGGCATCAACGGGCAGTACGCCATTCTGGAATTCCCGGACGCCGCGGATTCCAGCGTGGTCTATATCGAGGGCGTCACCAGCGACCTCTATCTGGAGAAGGCGAACGACGTGCAGCGGTACAGCGTCATGTACGAGCACTTGAGGGCGCAGGCGCTGAATGTGGAGCAGACCCGGCACTTCATCGACGGGATCGCGAAGGAGTACACCCGCCTGAACACGGCGTGAACTCCGGCCGGACGGGCGCGTAAACCAGCCAGCTCACAAAGTCCGGTATGAGAGCAATGAAGCGATGTTACGAGTGGGGCGACGGCACGGTACACCGTCGCCACCTCGTAACGGAAGACCTGCAGGGTAGATGCCATCCGGTCGAGTGAACGGCCCCTTCACTCGGGGAGCTTGGCGAGTAGCGTCGATCACGCCACCGGGCAAACCGCTGGCGCTCACACAACTCTCTGAACCGGAGTGAACATGGCCATTCGTC
>NZ_JBEXKG010000422.1:0-1131 GCF_040609555.1 Streptomyces sp. NPDC004658 | reverse complement strand
CGGAGGGTGAGGCCTTCGCCTTCGGCTTGCCGTTCTTGTCGAAGGCGACGTCCTCACGGAGCATCTGCCACATCTGGTCGGCGGACTTCTCCACCATCACGAGCCGGTTCTTGTCCTGCGACCACTCGACCGTCGGAATCGTCGTCGTCGTGATGCGGTTGATCGGCACGTTCTTGAGCTGCGTCGACAGGTCGTAGAGCTTCTTCACCGAGCGGATCTCGTCGGAGACCTGGAGGGCCTCGGTGGCCGTCTCGGCGAGGTTCATCAGCCGGCCCGCGTCCGACCACGCGTTCTGCTTCTTGAGCGTGCGGAGCATCGAGTTCATGTACATGTGCTGGGCCTTGGCCCGGTTCTGGTCATTGCCGAAGGCGTGCCGGGTGCGCAGCCACTTCAGCGCGTCCTCGCCCTGGACCGTGCTGGTCCCCTCCGGCAGCTTGAGGCCGGAGCCCCCCTTGACCATGCGGGTCGGCCGGTCCCACACGCCGGTCTTCACACACACGTCGACGCCGCCGATCGCGTCCGCCATCGCCACCACACCGGCGAAGTCGATCATCATCCAGTGGCTGATGTAGACGCCGGTGAGCTTCTCCCAGGTGGTCAGCGTGCAGCCCGGACCGCCGCGCTGCAGGGACTCGTTGATCGGCTTGTTGTCGGTGGCGGGGTACGACTGGCCGGTCTCGTCGTCCTTGCACTCGGGGATCTCGACGATCGTGTCACGCGGGATGCTGACCATCGAGGATCTCTTCCGGTCCTCCGAGATGTGCAGAAGCATCTGCACGTCAGCCCGCGGTTTGTCACCGACGGAGTCCCGGCTGCCGCCGAGCTTCACGTTCTCCGCACTGTTGCGGCTGTCGGAACCGAGCAGCAGGATGTTGATCGGGGTCTGCCCCGCGGCGTTGGGTGCGGCCTTCTTCACGCCGCTCTCGCCGCCGCTGCGCGCACTGCTGCGGATGTTGTTGTTGAGGTGCTGGTAGTACAGGTATCCGGCGGTGGCCGTGCCCAGGACCAGCAGCGCCAGCGCGATCGCGATCCAACGGAACACGCGGCGTTTACGGGACTTCGTGGCCGCCCGTTTACGTGACTTGCCGCGCCGATGGCCGGCCCGGCCGCCCCCGCTCCCGCCGCCCTCGT
>NZ_JBEXKG010000421.1:0-1139 GCF_040609555.1 Streptomyces sp. NPDC004658 | reverse complement strand
GCGCGGTGCCCGTGGTCGAGGCGAGTACGCACGAGCCCGGGTTCGAGGCGAAGTCGGCGCTGGAGCTGACCGCCAAGGAGGACATCGCACGGGCCGCGGCCGCGATGGCCGTGCCGGGCAGCGCCATCGCGCTCTCGGGCGGCACCACCACTTTCGCCCTCGCCCAGCAGCTGCTGGACGTACCGGACTTGACGGGGGTGACCAACTCGGTGCGGGTCGCCGACGTGTTCCATGCCGCGCAGCGTCCGGGCTCGCCCGGTACGCGGCCGGGTGCCGCGACGGTGGTGCTCACCGGTGGGGTCCGGACCCCTTCCGACTCGCTGGTCGGCCCGGTCGCCGACCGGGCGATCGCCTCGCTCCACTTCGATGTGCTCTTCCTCGGTGTGCACGGGATCTCGGTGGAGGGCGGACTGTCCACGCCGAATCTGGCGGCGGCCGAGACCAACCGCCGCTTCGTCCAGTCGGCGCGGCGTGTGGTGGTGGTCGCCGACCACACCAAGTGGGGCACGGTGGGCCTGAGTTCGTTCGCCACGCTGGACCAGGTGCACACGTTCGTCACGGACGGGGGCCTGTCCGCGGGCGCCCGTGAGGAGATCGAGGAGCATCTGCCGGGTCTCGTGGTGGCGGGCCGGGCGGCGAACGGCGAGCCGGGCGAGGACTGAGCCACGGATTCCGCTCAGCTCGCGCCGGGGCCGTGACGTCCTAGGATCGAAGGGTGGCCGTCTTCCGGATCGAGCGCTTCACTCCCCTGCCCGCCGCCGAGTCCTGGCGCCGGGTGACGGACTGGGAGCGGCACGCCGCGCAGGTCCCGCTGACGACGATCACGGTGCCCACCGGGCTGCCGACGCGGGTGGGGACGCTCTTCGTGGCGCGTACGGGGATCGGCCCGCTGGGTTTCGACGATCCGATGGAAGTGGTGAGGTGGTCACCGCCGTCCGGCGGCAGGGCGGGGATGTGCCGACTGGAAAAGCGCGGCCGGGTGGTGCGGGGCCGGGCGTCGATCGATGTGTATCCCACCCGTGCGGGATCCCATGTGGTGTGGGTGGAGGAGCTCTCCGTGCGGCTGCTGCCCCGGTGGGGCGATCCTCTACTCTCCGGCGCGGGCCGTCGGCTCTTCGGCCGGGTGCTCGACTCCATGC
>NZ_JBEXKG010000420.1:0-1139 GCF_040609555.1 Streptomyces sp. NPDC004658 | reverse complement strand
GGCCTCGGTCAGATCGCGGGCGCGCTCGCGCCGACGTACGAGGTGCTCTTCGCGTCCCGGGTGATCAGCGCCTTCGCGTGCGCCGGGTTCTGGGCCGTCGGGGCGGCCGTCGCCATCGCGATGGTCCCGGTGAACCAGCGGGCCCGTGCGATGGCCGTGATGATCGGCGGGCTGTCCATCGCGAACGAGCTCGGGGTGCCGCTGGGCGCCTTCCTGGGCGAGAACCTGGGCTGGCGGTCGGCGTTCTGGGCGGTCGGGGCGGCCTCGGCCGTGGCGCTGGCCGGGGTGGCGACGATGATCCCCCGTATCCCGTTGCCGGACGAGAAGCCGCAGCTCAAGCGGGAGCTGGGGATCTACCGTGACCGGCAGGTGTGGCTCTCCATCGTGCTGACCGCGCTCGCGGCGGGCGGGGTGTTCTGCGCCTTCAGCTACCTGGCACCACTGCTGACGGATGTCGCCGGGCTGGACTCGGGCTGGGTACCGACCGTGCTCGCACTGTTCGGAATCGGCGCGCTGGTCGGTACGACGATCGGCGGCCGGGTCGCGGACGCGCACCTGTTCGGGGTGCTGCTGAGCGGGATCGCGGCTTCGACCGTGTTCCTGGCCGCGCTGGCGCTGTTCGCGTCGAACCAGGCCGCCGTGATCGTCCTGTCGTTCCTGCTGGGCCTGTCGGCGTTCTACACGGCTCCGGCGCTGAACGCCCGCATGTTCAACGTGGCGGGCGCCGCCCCGACCCTGGCGGGTGCGACCACCACCGCCGCGTTCAACCTGGGCAACACCGGCGGGCCCTGGCTGGGCGGCACGGTGATCGACCTGGACTTCGGCTTCGAGGCCACCGCGTGGGCGGGGGCGGCGATGACCGTGCTGGCCCTGGTGACGGTGGTCTTCTCGCTCCGGTTGCAGCGCAGCCGCAACGCGTCGTCCCGGCTGGTGGCGGGCGCCCCCGCCGCCACGTCCGGGAGCGTGGCGGTGGAGTCCGCCGCCTCCACGACCGTCTGAGCCGGTTCAGCCCGGAGCGGGGCGGCCCTTGGGGCGGCGCAGGCCCGCTTCGGTGATGCGGCGGACCAGTTCCTTGGAGCCGATCTGCCGGGCCCCGGCCCGTACGGCGTCCTCGTACCGCGCTTCCGGCACGTCGTAGT
>NZ_JBEXKG010000419.1:0-1139 GCF_040609555.1 Streptomyces sp. NPDC004658 | reverse complement strand
TGAAGGACAGGGGACGCATCTACCACTTCATCAACGCCCAGTTCAGTGACGTGCCGCGGCAGGAGTACCGCGACTACCTCGAGTGGGCGTGCCTGAAGAACGAGAACGTGGTCTTCGGCGAGACGGTCGAAGCCGTCGAGTTCGACGGTGAGTTCGTGCTCCGCACCAACCGCCGTACCGTCACCGCGAACAACATCTCCCTGGGCATCGGCAACGAGCCCTGGGTGCCCGCCGAGGGCCGGGACAAGCTCGGCTCCGGCCACTTCCACGTCAGCGACTTCGTGGAGCGCGGCCGTGACCTCGCCGGCCTCCGGGTCTGTGTGGTCGGCGGCGGCCTGTCGGGCGCCGAGGCGTTCCTCGACCTGATCTCCCGGCCGCAGGACCAGCGGCCGCGCCGGGTGTCCTGGGTGTCGCGGCGGCGCAACTTCTCCCCCATCGACGACTCGCCGTTCACCAACGACTACTACATGCCCGGGTATTCGGACTACTTCTACGGTCTGGACGCGGAGACCCGCGCGACGTTCAACCAGCAGCACGTGCTGTCCAGCGACGGCATATCCGAGGCGACGCTGCGCGAGATATACCAGCGCATCTACGCCGAGCGGTTCCTGCACGGGAACAAGGACCTGGTCGCCCTCTATCCGAACCGCTCCGTCATCGGCGTCACGCCGGGGGCCGGCGGGAACGGCGAATGGGCCCTGAGCCTCACCAACAGCAACCACCCGGGGGTGCTCGGCCAGGTCGACGCGGACGTCGTGGTGTGGGCCACCGGATTCCGCACCCGTACACCGGAGTTCATGGCACCGCTCTCCGACCGGATCGAGTGGGAGGGCGACGAGTTCCGGATCGACCGCGACTTCGCCGCCCGCTGGGACGGCCCGCCGGACCGCGGGATCTTCGTCCAGAACGCGGCCCTGCGCCAGCGCGGGCTCGCGGACAAGAACCTCAGCCTGATCGCCTGGCGGAGCCAGCGGATCGTCGACCGGCTGCGCGGAGTGCGCGGTGACGACCCGGACCCGTCGTTCGTCGAATGGTCGGCCAAGCTGCCGCTCGACGAAACGGCGGTGTGAGCCGTGAAGGACTTGGACATCGCTGTGGTGGGCGGCGGCATCATCGGCTGCCTGACCGCCCGGGAGGCC
>NZ_JBEXKG010000418.1:0-1140 GCF_040609555.1 Streptomyces sp. NPDC004658 | reverse complement strand
GCCATGAGCGCGCCCACGAGGCCGAGCGCCGCCTCGCCGAGTCACTGGCCGCCGAGGAACGGCTCGCGGAGCTGCTGAGCCTGCCGGGCGCGCCCAGCGTGGCACGGGTGCCCGCGCCCAGGACGGAAGAGGGCGACGGCACGCGCGCACCGGCCGCCGGCACCACCCCCGGCGCTCTCACCCCCGAAGAACTCGACCGCTTCGCCGACGAGTTGCGCGAACTCCTCGACGACGCCGTGTCCACCGCCGAACGGCACCTGTTCGACCTGCGTACGGCCGCCGCCGACGACGCCCGCATCCTCGGCGCCCTCGGCGACGGCGGGCTGCTGCCGCCCGGCCCGGACGTGCTGGCCACCGTCGAGTTCCTCGGCGAGCACGGCATCCCGGCGCTGCCCGGCTGGCGCTACCTGGCACAGGCCGTCGACCCCGCCGACCACGCGCGTGTGCTCGCCGCCCGCCCCGAACTGGTCGACGGTGTGATCATCACGGACCCGGACACGCACGCGCGTGCCCGCGAGGCCCTCGGCGACGCCGCCCTCCTGCCCCGCTCCGCCGTCGCCGTCGGCACCGCCGCCGCACTGCTCGCCCCGCCCCCCGCCCAGGGCACCACCCCCGGTGATGTGTTCCTCGTGCCGCCGAACCCGGCCATGCACGACGAGCACGCCGCCGACGAGGAACGCCAGGCACTGCGGGCCCGGGCCACCGCACGCGACGAGGAGATCCGCGCCCTCGCCGCCCGCCTCGGCAAGGACCGCGAACTCGCCGCGCGCCTCGCCTCCTGGCGCACCGGCTGCCCCGCCGGGCGCCTCACCGAGCTGGCCCGGGCCGCCGAGGAGGCCCGCCTCTTCGCCGAGGAGACCGAGGCCGAACTGGCCGAGGCACGTACCGTGCGCGCGGAGGCCGACGAGTCCGCAGCCGAGGCCGCCCGGATCCGCGACGAACGGCAGGAGGCCGCGCAGAAGGCCCGGCGCGCCGCCGACGCCCTCGCCGGCCTCGCCTTCCGGCTCCGCGAACGCGCCGGCTGGCAGGCGAGACTGCGCGAACTCGCCGACGAGGCCGCCGAGTCCGAGGCCCGCGCCCAGGCCTGCCTCGACCGCGCCCGCGCCGCCGACGAGGACCGCCGCGCCGCCCAGCGCGCCG
>NZ_JBEXKG010000417.1:0-1142 GCF_040609555.1 Streptomyces sp. NPDC004658 | reverse complement strand
CCGGCCGGGGTGGGGGCGGACCCCACGGCGGGCGCGGGCGCGGCGGCGACAGGTGCCGTCCTCTCGGCAGGCGCTGTACGGCGGAGCGGTGGGGGCGCCGGACTCGTGAGGGGCGCAGCCCTCGGCGGGACGTGGCCGGCCGGGGCCACAGCCGGCTCCGCCGAACCGGACGTTCCCGCCGGGAGACCGGCCCGGACGGCCGCCTCGGCCGGAGCACCGACTCCCGCCGGTACGGCCGCCTCGGCCGGAGCACCGACTCCCGCCGGTACGGCCGCGTCCGCCGGGGCGGTCGCCTTCGCCGGGGCGGTCGCCCTGACGGGGGCGGTCGCCTTCGCCGGGACGGGCATCGGAGCCGCCCCCGCGGCCGGCGTCGGCGCACCCCGTACGGCTCCCCGCAGCGACCCCGGCGGATGAGCGCGGGTCGTGGCCGGGGCCGGGAGGGTGAACCAGACGACCTTGCCGTTCTCGCCGTCCGGGCGGGCGCCCCAGCTCTCGCTCACCGCGGCCACCATGGCAAGGCCCCGCCCGCAGGTGGCCAGCGGGGTGGTGTCCTTCGTCTCCGTGGCGTCGGCCGGCACCGGGAGGCGCGGGTCGTGGTCGCGCACCGAGACCGTGAGCCGGTCCGGCAGCAGCTCCAGCTCGACGGTGCACGACTTGTCGGGCCTGGCGTGCCGGTGGACGTTGCTCAGCAGTTCCGTCACACCGAGCGCGGCCCGGTCGATCAACGGGTCCATGTGCCAGTAGCGCAACTGCGCAGATACGATTCTGCGGACCTGGCCGATCCGCGACGGCAGGGCTTGGAGCTCCACCGTGCAGTGCCTGCTTGGGTGACTGATCACGGCTGCGACTCCCCGATGTGAGGTCCGGAGGAACCGGAAGAACACGGAGAACAACGGATCCAGCAGGGTGCTTGCGTCCAAACGTCCGCCTGCTGTCGTGGCCGGCGGGCTGGTTCGCAGCGTTATCGCCGGTAAACCCAGAGTGACGTGAGACCAGCGTGGCGCAGTGGATGCGCTCCCGCAACTCGCCGCGACCGACCGCTGCTCAGCGTACGCGGCGCCGCTGCCCGGCGGGTGCGACGGACCGCTGGTGCGGCGTGTGCGCGCCCGCGGGCCGACGTGCGCGCCCGGCGCCCCTCAGCC
>NZ_JBEXKG010000416.1:0-1143 GCF_040609555.1 Streptomyces sp. NPDC004658 | reverse complement strand
AGCTGATCAGCACCTTGATCCGGACGCCCCGGTCGTCTGTCTTCCGTCGAGTCATGAGCCACATCCGCAGGAGTAGTCGATGGTCACGGTCATGGCGCCGGTGATGCAGTTCCCGTCCGGGCCGCCGGGGATGTACTCGCCGGGCGCCATAGCCTCGGTTCCGCGCAGGGAATCCTGCTGCTCACCAAGGCAGCAGAGGGCTCGCTCAATGCACGCCTGGTCGGAGTCCATCTTCAGAGCGGCCTCGGTCCACTGATCGCAGGTCGGGCCCGCCGCCATGGTCCCGACGGGGACACACCGGGCGGTGCCGATCTCCAGGGTGAGACGGCGCGCGCCGGTGGCGCAGAGCCCGTACTCGGTGTTGTCGGGGTCGGCCCGGATCGGGGTGATTCCGGCGACGCGCACCCACGCAAGGCCGGTGCAGCACTCGTCCTCACCGGTCCCCAACGTCGGGTTCACGACCTCACCGAAGCGCATGCAGATCTTCTCGTCAGGGATGTCGTACGGGGACGCGTGGATCGCCGTGCGCAGGCATTCCAGGAAGGTCTCCGCGTAGTCGACGGGGCGCGTCACAACGTCACCTGCCGGTCACGAGGCAGGTCGCTGGAGAAGACGCGCGGGCGTGCCTTCAGGCGGCCGGGGTTGACCGCGCGCAGGAACAGATCCACGTTGAACAGCCCCGTCAGCCCGTTGTCGACCAACGTGGCCGGGTCCGGCATCTCCAACTGCACCCCGTTCCGCGTCAGCGACACCAGCTCTGCCGGCAGCGCACAATCCCCGGCACCGACGCAGGCCTTCGCGAACTGGGAGGCGAGTTCCCCGGCGGCGATCTGCCCCATGCGCGGGAGGAGTTCGCCCGGGGTGACGGTGACGGACCAGGTGCCCGGTTCGGTGGCGGGGAGGTTGTAGTCCTGGCACTCCTGCCAGCAGTCCCCATCGACGCGCACCAGGATGCGCCCGTTGTCAAGGCGGTACGCCGACGGGTCGAGGACGGTGCCCTGGTCCATCACCTGGTCGACGCGGGCCACGGGGAACGGCATGAACGCCTCACAGCGGGCGGAGCAGGTACAGCCGCCGGTGCAGCCGCAGTTCCGCCACACCCCGTTGTCGACGTACGGGACCATCCACGGGGCGAGCGCACCG
>NZ_JBEXKG010000415.1:0-1143 GCF_040609555.1 Streptomyces sp. NPDC004658 | reverse complement strand
ACGCCTCCTTGCGGCTCTTGCCGAGGTCGGCGTGGAGCGCGTCGGCGATCTCGTCCCCGCGCTCGGTGAGCAGGGCGCGCAGTTGCCGGAGCTGTCCCGTACGCCAGTCGAGGCCCTTGGTGCGGCCGGCGCGGAAGGTGGCGCGGAGGCGGCCGACGATCTCGGCCGGGGACTCGGCGGGGCGGGTGGTGTCGTCGACACCGGACGGTACGGAGGACATGGGGGTACTCCTTGCGGCACGGGATGCGGGTGGGGCTCAGATGCGGGTGGGGCTTAGAACTTGATATGCTCAAGCAATTACTTCCATGTAACTGCCAACAGTTGAGCATGTCAAATAATTGTCGGCAGTCGCCGATCGAAGAATGGCCGACCATGACCACGGAACCGACGCCCCGCGCCGCCACTGCTCCGGACGATCGAGCCGCCCCCTCCCCGGAGGATCTCCTGGAGCCGCTGGCCCTCGTCGTCCGAGGCCACCACGACGACCTCACCGCCGTCGCCGCCCGCCACGGCCTGTCCACCTCGCAGGCGCGGGCGCTGATCGCGCTCAACGCGCCCATGCCGATGAGCGCGCTCGCCGCCCACCTGGTCTGTGACGCGTCCAACGCCACCGGCCTCGTCGGCCGCATGGAGACCCGTGGCCTGGTCCGCCGCACCCCGTCCCCCGACGACCGCCGCTCCAAGGTCGCGGCCCGTACCCCCGAGGGCACGGAGCTCGCCCGGACCATCCGCGCCGAGATGCGTGCCGTGCACGGCGCACTGGAAGCGCTCACCGCCGAGGAGCGCACAGCACTGCTGCCCCTGCTCAAGAAGCTGGGGCAGCAGTTGTACGCGTGATCGGGTACCGGGCGTCCGGCGTCCGGTAGCGGGTCAGGAGGCGGGCGGGGCCTCCGGGCCGCTCTCACGCCGCTTGAGCTCGTCCTCGCGGCGGCGCAGGTCCGCCTCCCAGTCCTTGAGGACCGTCTCGTCCTTCTCCTTAACGTCCTTTTCGCTGTCGTCCTTCAGCGACTTCAGGAAGTCGGGATTGTCGTCGGGTGCCACCCACCCCTGACGTCGGCCGGCCGGCCCCTGGCGCACCTTGCCCGCGGCCAGCCACACGATCGGGCCGACGAACCAGAACAGCAGGATGATGAAGACCCAGGC
>NZ_JBEXKG010000414.1:0-1146 GCF_040609555.1 Streptomyces sp. NPDC004658 | reverse complement strand
TCTAAGAGGTCGTTTTCGCCCGATGTTTCATCCCGAAAACAGCTGTTTGGTCTGTGGTGTCGGGTCGCGCCAGGAGATGGTGTTCTCGCCGGTGAGGCGGCGGGCCATGAGGTCGGTCATGGCGAGGCGGATCATGGCTTCGGAGCGGACAGGCAGGGTCTCGTAGTCGCGGGCCAGGCGGCGGTGGAGCATGAGCCAGCCGTAGGTGCGCTCGACCGCCCACCGCTTCGGGATCGGGGTGAAACCCTTGCTCCCGGGTGTGCGTGCGCTGATCTCCATGCCGATGCCGAGGGCGGCGGCATGTTCGACGAGGTGCTGGCGGTAGCCGCCGTCGACCCAGACCTTGCGGATGCCGGGGTGCTCGGCGGCAACCTGGTCCAGGAGACGGGTGCCGGCCACGGAATCCTGCACACTCGCCGCGGTGACCAGCACCGCGAGCAGGAGTCCGAGCGTGTCGGTGACGATGCTCCGCTTGCGTCCCACGATCTTCTTCCCGGCATCGGTGCCCTGGCTGGAGGCGGGGACGCTGGTGGAGGTCTTGACGCTCTGTGCGTCGATCACGCAGGCCGATGGCTCGCCGTTCCGTCCTTCCTTCTCCCGTAGGAGTTGCCTGAGCAGACCGTTGAGCTGGGCGAACACGCCGTCTTGCTGCCACTTGGCGAAGTAGCCGTAGACCGTGTTCCAGTGCGGGAAGTCGTGCGGGAGATAGCGCCACTGGACCCCGGTGCGGTCCACGTACAAGATCGCGTCCATGATGTCGCGCAGGTCATGTTCCGGCGGCCGACCGAAGTCCAGGGCCCTGCCGCGGCGCTCGAAGCGCCAGGCAGAGAGCACCGGCTCAATCAACTCCCAGCGGGCATCGGACAGATCACTCGGATACGGGCGTCGCGTCGGCATGTTTCCGGCGTACCGCCGCGGAACGAATGCGCCCAGGCGCACAGCGACGACAACGGAAGCACGAGGCCGCGAAGGCCGGGCGTCCTGGGATGAGACAGGCGCAAGACACCACCCGCCTCACCTGCCACCCCACCTGACCAGCAAGAATCAATCCACATCTTCAACAGCACGAGCACCACAACCCGGCAGTCCGAAAATCGCTGGATACACGGGCAGTCCAGGCGAAAACGACCTCTAAGACGTCGTTTC
>NZ_JBEXKG010000413.1:0-1152 GCF_040609555.1 Streptomyces sp. NPDC004658 | reverse complement strand
AAGCCGCCCGTCTCCCCGATGGCCTCAGTGACGCCCTCGAACAGGTCAGGGTGCTTGTCGACGAGGTAGCGGGCACCGTACGTCCCTCCGGCCTCCTCGTCCGCGAGGAAGGCGAGCACGATGTCGCGCGGGGGCTTGCGGCCGCTGCGCATCCGGTCGCGGACGACCGCGAGGGTCATCGCGTCCATGTCCTTCATGTCGACCGCACCCCGGCCCCACACACACCCGTCGGCGATCTCCCCGGAGAAGGGATGGTGCGTCCAGTCGTGCGCGTTGGCCGGGACGACGTCGGTGTGGCCGTGGATCAGCAGAGCCGGCTTGGAGGAGTCCTCACCCTCGATCCGCGCCACCGTCGACGCACGCCCCTTGTGGGACTCGAAGATCCGCGGCTCCAGACCGACCTCCGAAAGCATCGAAGCGATGTACTCGGCCGCCGCCCGCTCGCCCGGCCCCGAGTGGTCCCCGTAGTTGCTGGTGTCGATCCGGATCAGGTCACGACAGAGGTCGACGACCTCGCTCTCGGCGCTCTCACCCGAGCCGGCCCGCGTCGTCCCGGTCCCGCTCACGAATCGTCCGCCTCGCGCACGCTCACGGCCGGCTCGTGCCGCACGGGAAAGTTCACCGAGTTGGCGATGAAGCAGGCCCGGTTCGCGTCCGCGTGCAGGGCCATCGCCTTCTCCACCATCCCGGCGTCCGCGACCTCGACCCGCGGCCGCAGCACCGCCTCGGTCATCCGGCCACCGCTCCCGTCCTCCGACAGGACGGCCCCTGCCCGGTCCCGGTACCCGGTCACCACGACCTCGTTCACGGAACACAGGTGCAGGTACCAGAGCAGATGGCACTGGGAGAGCGAGGCCAGCAGCAGCTGCTCCGGATTCCAGCGCTCCGGATCGCCGCGGAACGCCGGGTCCGCGCTCCCCGCGATCGGGGGCGGTCCGGCGGCGGTCACCTCGTGGTCGCGTTCGTACGCCAGATAGTGACTGGTGCCCTCGCCGAGGTTCCCGGTCCAGGTCACCTCGGTCTCGTACGCGTGCAGTGTGGTCACCACGTGCTCCTCGTCTCGGTGCGGGTGCGGGTGCGGTACCGGCCGCTCCCTCTCGGTGCGGGTGCGGCTCCACCGCTCCGGGGGCCTCCTCGGGAGGCGGCCCCCGG
>NZ_JBEXKG010000412.1:0-1162 GCF_040609555.1 Streptomyces sp. NPDC004658 | reverse complement strand
TGCCTGGACGTCACCGACAACAACTCCGCCAACGGCACCCGGATACAGATCTGGAGCTGCACCGGCGGCGCCAACCAGAAGTGGAACGCGCCCGCGGCCGGCGGCGGCACCCCCTCGGCGCCGATGGCGGTGGCGCCGTACCTGTACAACGGCTGGGGCAGCCCGCCCGACCCGACCACCATCTCCCAGGCCACCGGCGTCAAGTGGTTCACGCTCGCCTTCGTGCTGAGCAACGGCTACTGCAACCCGCAGTGGGACGGCAGCCGTCCGCTGACCGGCGGAGTGGACCAGCAGACGGTCAACACCGTGCGGGCGAACGGCGGTGACGTCATCCCGTCCTTCGGCGGCTACAGCGGCAACAAGCTGGAGAGTTCCTGCTCCAGCGCCGGCGAGCTCGCCGCCGCCTACCAGAAGGTCATCAACACCTACGGCCTGAAGGCGATCGACATCGACCTGGAGGCCGACGCCTACAGCAGCGGCACCGTCCAGCAGCGCACGGTCGACGCGCTGAAGACGGTGAAGGCCAACAACCCCGGCCTGAAGGTGTACATCACCATCGGCACCGGGCAGAGCGGCCCCGACACCAGCCTCATCAACCGGGCCGCCGCCTCCGGGCTGACCGTCGACGCCTGGGCCATCATGCCGTTCGACTTCGGCGGCGCGGGCCAGAACATGGGCAACCTGACCGTGCAGGCGGCCGAGGGCCTGAAGAACGCGCTGAAGAACGCCTACCACTACAGCGACGACCAGGCCTACCGGGACATGGGCATCTCGTCCATGAACGGCATCACCGACCAGAACGAGACGGTCACGGTGGCCGACTTCCGCACCATCCTCGGCTACGCCCAGCAGCATCACCTGGCCCGGCTGACCTTCTGGTCCGCCAACCGGGACCGCCCCTGCACCGGCGGACCCGCCGACAGCTGCTCCGGCGTCAGCCAGTCCGCCTGGGACTACACCCGGGTCTTCGCCGGCTACACCGGCTGACCGCCCCGGCCCCGGGACCGGCGGCGGACACCGCCAGGGCGGCCCGGGGCTCTCACGGTGACCTCAGCGGGAGGCGCGGGGGGGGGGGGGGCCGGCGCCGCCCCCCGCCCCCCCGCCCCCCCCCACCGCCCGACGAGCAGGGCACCCACCCCCACCGCAAAAACAACCAACAAAA
>NZ_JBEXKG010000411.1:0-1165 GCF_040609555.1 Streptomyces sp. NPDC004658 | reverse complement strand
CCGACGGCACCCGCAACCCGCTCCAGACGCTTCCCCTGACGGAGAAGATCCAGAGCGAGAAGTTCGACGCCGTCTTCGGCGGTGGTCCCGCAGTTCCTCGGGCAGTGCCTCGGCGCGGTCCCGCCGGGAGGGCCGTGCGGAGCCGGAGGGGTTCGAAGGGGTCGAAGACGTCATGGTCGTCGGATCCTCACCGTTCGTGGTCGTGGCCGCCGGCAGCGGCGTCTTCGGCGTGGTGGGGGGCGTGTGCGGGGTCGTCGCCGTACGCCGTGCCTTCCAGCTCGCTCAGCACCTGTTCCTCCACGAGGTCCGCCAGGGCGGCGACGGTGCGGGAGACCAGGACGTCCCGGGGGGTGAGCGTGACGCCGAAGGCGTCGTTGGCGCGGGAGGCGATGAGCAGGGCGCGCAGGGAGTCGCCGCCGAGCAGGAACCAGTCGTCCTCGGCGCCCACGGGCGTCTGAAGGACCTCCTCCCAGAGAGCCGCGAGCGCCTCCTCGGTGGGTGTGCGCGGTGCGACGTACTCGGACGGTGCCCGCTCCTCGGCCGGCGCCGGGGCGGGCAGGGCGGCCCGGTCGGTCTTGCCGTTCTCGGTGAGCGGGAAGCGGTCCAGCACCATGAACGCCGAGGGCACCATGGGGGCGGGCAGGGAGCGGGCGGCCAGCTCGCGGAGCTGGGTGGCGGTGGGTGGTTCGGCGTCCGGGGCCGTGAGCAGGTGGGCGACCAGCCGGGGCAGGCCGGGTTCGTCCTCGCGTACGGTCACCACGGCGTCCAGCACGCCCGGATGGCGGACCAGGGCGGCCTCGACCTCGCCCGCCTCGATGCGGTGGCCGCGCAGCTTCAGCTGGTGGTCGGTGCGGCCCAGGTAGTGCAGTTCGCCCGCGCTGTCGCGGCGCACCAGGTCGCCGGTGCGGTACATGCGGGTGCCGGGCGGGCCGAACGGGTCGGCGCGGAACCGGGCGGCGGTCAGGCCGGGGCGGCCGAGGTAGCCGCGGGCCAGCGCCGGTCCGGCCAGCCAGAGTTCACCGGCCACGCCGTCGGGGACCGGCCGCAGCCGGGCGTCGAGGACGTAGGCGCGGGCTCCCGGGTTCACGGCCTCACGACTCAACGCTCTTCGGGCCCACCGCCTCCCAGCACAGCGCTTCCCGGCTCGCCGCCTTTCGGGGTCAGC
>NZ_JBEXKG010000410.1:0-1168 GCF_040609555.1 Streptomyces sp. NPDC004658 | reverse complement strand
CCGCACTCGCCGCCCCCTCGATCGCCCGGGTAGACCTGCCGTCCTGGCGCTCGCACGCACTGCCGGAAGTACCTCAGGGGCCCGTGCTCGGCCTTGCCACAGCCGTCTTCACGATGATGCTGGTGGCCAGCCTGGAATCCCTGCTCGCCGCCGTCGCCGTGGACAAGCTGACCGCGGACCGGAGCCGCGAGCGGTCGGCCGGGCCCGCCGTCGAAGGTGACGGCAGTCAGCCCGGCGGCCCCGGCACCGACGCCCCCGGGGCGGGTTCGGCCACACCCGCACCCCCGGTCAAACGCTCCGATCTGGACCGGGAGCTCCGCGCGCAGGGCATCGCCAACAGCGTCTCGGGCCTGCTCGGTGGGCTGGCGGTCTCCGGTGGGGCGGTGCGCAGTTCGGCGAACGTGCGGGCCGGCGCGACCGGGCGCGCCTCCACGGTGCTTCACGGAGTCTGGGTTCTGCTCGCCACCGGGTTTCTGGTGACCGCTCTGGAGTGGATCCCACTGGCCGCACTCGGTGCGCTCGTGATGGTGGTCGGCGTCCAGATGGTGAACTTCGTCCACATCCGAAACGTGCACAAACACCGGGAATTCCTGGTGTACGGAGCGACGATCACCGGCGTGCTGGTCTTTGGAGTACTCAAGGGTGTGGCGATCGGTATCGCTGTGTCGGTGGCCGTCGCACTGCACCGGCTGGCCCGGACGCGGATCACCGTTTCCGATCACGGAGGCCAACATCTCGTGGTCGTGACCGGCCAGTTGACCTTCCTCGCCGTGCCACGCCTGAGCAGAGCGCTGGGCCAACTGCCGCAGGACGCTGACGTGGTCGTCGAGTTGGACGGCTTCTTCATGGATCACGCCGCCTACGAACTGATCCATGACTGGAGCATCGCCCATGCCGCCCACGGCGGCAGAGTCGCCTTCACCGGCAGGTCCGGGGGCAGAATCGCCGAACCCCCCTCTGCGGCGCACTCCTGCTGCCGCCCCTGGACTCCCTGGCGCAACCACCACTGCCACGACCGGGCCGAGCACATGCCCGCCGTCGGTGAGAGTACGAGTGCGCATGCTCACAGCAGTACGAGCACAGGCACGAGCCCAGCGGCGCTGCTGACTGCCGCTGCCGCGGCAGCCGACGCCATTCCCGTCCATCCCACACCGGACGCACAGGAAAC
>NZ_JBEXKG010000409.1:0-1182 GCF_040609555.1 Streptomyces sp. NPDC004658 | reverse complement strand
GCCAGGAACGCCACGCCGTTCAAGCTGTTCCTGCGCAGGATCGCGAACATCTTCGTGCCGCTGATCCCCGCCCTCATCGGCTGCGGCATCATCGCGGGTCTGAACGGCCTGCTGGTCAACCTGCACTGGCTGCCGGGACTCACCCCGGCCCTGACCGCCATGGCGTCCGGGTTCATGGCGCTGATCGCCGTCTTCGTCGGCTACAACACGGCCAAGGAGTTCGGCGGCACGCCGATCCTCGGCGGTGCGGTCGCGGCCATCATCGTCTTCCCGGGCGTCGCGAACATCGAGGCGTTCGGCCAGAAGCTCTCCCCCGGCCAGGGCGGTGTCCTCGGCGCCCTGGGGGCGGCGGTGCTCGCGGTCTACGTGGAGAAGTGGTGCCGGCGCTGGGTCCCGGAGGCGCTGGACGTCCTGGTCACCCCGACCCTGACGGTCCTGATCTCCGGTCTGGTGACCATCTTCGGCCTGATGTACGTGGCGGGTGAGGTCTCCACCGCGATCGGTACCTTCGCCGACTGGCTGCTGTCCAACGGCGGCGCCGGCGCGGGTCTCGTCCTCGGCGGCTTCTTCCTCCCGCTGGTCATGCTGGGCCTGCACCAAGCGCTGATCCCGATCCACACGACGCTGATCGAGCAGCAGGGCTACACGGTCCTGCTCCCGATCCTCGCCATGGCCGGTGCCGGCCAGGTCGGCGCGGCCATCGCGGTCTTCTTCCGCCTCCCGCGCAACGAGTCGATCCGCAGGACCATCAAGTCCGCCCTGCCCGCGGGCTTCCTGGGTGTCGGTGAGCCGCTGATCTACGGTGTCTCGCTGCCGCTGGGCCGCCCGTTCATCACGGCGTGCGTGGGCGGTGCGTTCGGCGGCGCGTTCGTCGGCTTCTTCAACCAGCTCGGCGACGCGGTGGGCTCCACCGCGATCGGCCCGTCCGGCTGGGCCCTGTTCCCGCTGCTGGACGGCAACCACGGTCTGGGCGCGACGATCGCGATCTACGCGGGCGGCCTGGTCGTCGGTTATGTGGCGGGCTTCGTCGCCACCTACTTCTTCGGCTTCAGCAAGGACCTGCTGACGGAGTTCAACGTCTCCCAGGAACCGGCCGGCTCCCCGGTCGCGGCCACCGGCCCGGCCACGGTCGGCGCGGGCCCGGACACCACCGCGAAGGAACCTGCGGGGGTCTGACGGACC
>NZ_JBEXKG010000408.1:0-1183 GCF_040609555.1 Streptomyces sp. NPDC004658 | reverse complement strand
GGCGACGATCGCCGCGATGGTCGGACAGGGCGGCCTCGGGCGGATCATCACCGCCGGCTTCAACACGTACAACACCCCGCAAGTGGTCGCGGGCGCCCTGCTGGTCGCCGTACTGGCGCTGCTGGTGGAGACGGTCCTGGTCGCCATCGACCGGCTGCTGTCACCGCTGCGCCGCCGCCGGACAGCATGAGCGTCCGGCCGCCCCACCCCACCGATCACCCTCATCGCATATGGCCTCGTTGCCGTGGACGGAGAACAGTATGAGCAGGACCTCGCGCCTGGCCGGCGCGGTCATCGGCATCGTCGCGCTCGCGGGCTCGCTCGCCGCCTGCGGTGGCGACAGCCTGGAGAAGGACAAGGACGGCTCCGCCGCCTCCGCGGACAAGGGCTCCGGCAAGAAGGGCTCGCTGGTCGTCGGCGCCGCCGCCTTCACCGAGTCCAAGGTGCTGGCGGAGCTCTACGCCGGCGTGCTGTCCGACGCCGGGTACAGCACCTCGGTCACCACGGTGAAGAACCGCGAACTCTACGAACCCTCCCTGGAGAAGGGCGAGATCGACGTCGTGCCGGAATACGCGGCGACGATCGCGGAATTCCTCAACGCCAAGGTGAACGGCGCGAAGGCGGCCGAGTCGAAGCCGGTCGCCTCGGGTGACACCGCGGCCACGGTCGCCGCCCTGGAGAAGCTCGCCACTCCGCGCGGGCTGAAGGTGCTGCCGGCCGGTGCGGCCGTCGACCAGAACGCCTTCGCGGTCACCAAGGAATTCGCCGACAAGAACAAGCTCAAGACCCTTTCTGATCTCGGCGACTCCAAGATCAAGGTGAAGATCGCGGCGGGCGACGAGTGCTAGGTGCGGCCGTTCTGCGCACCCGGACTGAAGAAGACGTTCGGAATCGACGTCACCGGCATCGACCCCAAGGGTGTCGGCACCCCGCAGTCCAAGCAGGCGGTCAAGGACGGCAAGGACCAGTTGGTCCTCACCACCACCACGGACGCGGTGCTCGACACCTATGACCTGGTCTTCCTGGAGGACGACAAGAAGCTCCAGAACGCGGACAACGTGCTGCCCGTCCTCAATGCCGAGGACGCCGGTGCCCAGGACGTCGCCGACGCGCTCGGCAAGCTCACCGCCGCACTCACCACGCAGGACCTGGCGGAGCTGAACCGGAAGGTCGACGCGGAGCG
>NZ_JBEXKG010000407.1:0-1190 GCF_040609555.1 Streptomyces sp. NPDC004658 | reverse complement strand
CGGTGGTGACCGTACGCGACCACGGCGACGGCTTCCCCGGCTATCTGGTCGCGGGCGGTCCGCAGCGCTTCCGCACGGAGGGCGGCGCCAAGGGGCACGGCCTCGGCCTCACCATCGCCGTCGGGCAGGCGGAGGTGATGGGCGCCGAGCTGGCCTTCGAGAACGCGCCGGACGGCGGGGCGGTGGCCCGGCTGACGCTGCCGGAGTACGTACGACTGGACGACGGCGACGAGGCGCCGCCGAGCTCCTCCCCCGTCGTCTGACGTCCGGACCCCACACACCTCCCCATCCGGACATAAGGGAAATAAGACCCACCTCTTGCTACGTTGCGTGGCATGACCGCAACGACGGCGGACGCACCCCCGCCCGAGCTGCGCCTGCCCAAGCGGCGCGGCGTAGAACTCTCGCTCCTCATCGGGGCCGTCCTCATCTCCGTCTACGGCTACGCCGCCGTCGGTCTGGCCCACGACGACGCCGTCCCGCCCGACGTCGCCGGATACGGCGGCGGCCTCGGGCTGCTCGCCCTCCTCGCGCACCTCGCCGTCCGCTTCCGCGCCCCGTACGCCGATCCGCTGCTGCTGCCCATCGCCGTCCTGCTCAACGGCGTCGGCCTGGTGCTGATCTACCGGCTCGACCTGGAGACGCCGAGGGACCAGGCGGCGCCCACCCAGCTGATCTGGTCCACGCTCGGCGTCGCGGTCTTCATCGCGGTGGTGGTCTTCCTGCGCGACCACCGGGTGCTCCAGCGGTACGCGTACCTCTCCGTCGCCGCCGCCCTCGTCCTGATGATCGTGCCGATCTTCTTCCCGGCGGTGAACGGCGCCAAGATCTGGATCAGGGTCGGCGGGTTCTCCTTCCAGCCGGGCGAGTTCGCCAAGATCCTGCTCGCCGTGTTCTTCGCCGCCTACCTCGCGGCGAACCACAACGCCCTCGCGTACACCGGCCGCAGGATCTGGAAGCTCCAGCTCCCCACCGGCCGGGTGCTCGGCCCCATCGTGGCGATCTGGCTGATCAGTGTCGGGGTCCTGGTGCTGGAGCGCGATCTCGGCACCTCGCTGCTGTTCTTCGGCCTGTTCGTGATCCTGCTGTACGTGGCGACCGGCCGGACCGGCTGGATCGCGGTGGGGCTGGTGCTGGCCGCCGTCGGCGCGTTCGTCGTCGGCTCCTTCGAACCGCATGTGCACAGCCGG
>NZ_JBEXKG010000406.1:0-1198 GCF_040609555.1 Streptomyces sp. NPDC004658 | reverse complement strand
TGGGCGCAGAACCGTCCGCGGGCTCCGGAACACTCCGTAAGAAGGCCATCACGACCCTCTGCGCGACGAGCACGGACGTCTCCGACTCCTGGTCGCGGAGGAGGTGGCGGAAGAGCTCCCCGGGGTCCCCGGCGAGAATTCCGGCCGCGGATTCCTCCGTTCCCGGACTGCATTCGAACCGGTCGAGGGGGAGCGAGGTGAGTCGGTCGGTGAGGAGATCGTCGGAAGGTGAGCAGCTCGATTGCGCGACAGTCGACATGGTCAGCCCCTGAGGTCAGTCATCGGACGTGCCGTACGGAAGGGTCGGCGTGCGCAGAGATCAGTGGCCGGATTCGGCCGGCGTCCTCTGCAGCAGAACTCCCACGCGTGATCCCGGAACACTGGCGGCCAGCAGGTAGTGACGGCCGTGCCGCACCCGGCCCTCGCGATTCCGGTCGACCAGGTTGATGAGCGGGTCGGCGGCGAAGCAGTGCCCGACGCGTTCGATGTTGTCCAGGGAGAGCTGCGCCGGTTTGAATCCGGCCTGCAGTTCCTTCATCGTGACCACCGGCTTGAAGACATTGGTGTGCAGAACTCCGTCGATGTCCGACGGCTTCATTCCGCGCGGGGTCAGCAGGGTGTCGTTGACGCGGCGCGACAGCTCGGAACTGATTTCCTCCGACCAGTCCATACGGCTCGTGTCGTGCGCCGTCGCGGTGTCGACCAGCGTGTACTCACCGGCCCCGTCCGTCACCAGGCAGCCGGCCGCGCCGTCGCTGAACAGGGCGAATCCCGTCATGCGGCGCGCCTCGTCGGTCACCCGGTCCACCGTGAGGACGAGGACGCGCCGGTGGCTGCCCCCCGCGACCAGGGAACGGGCCACCACGAGGCCGGCCAGCAGGTTGGTGCAGCGGTTGAGCGTCACTCCCACCACGTCGTGGTTCTTCGTCCCGAGGCCCGCCAGGACGGCCTGGACGAACCCGCCGTGGGTCTCCGCGTCACCGGGGAAGCCGGTGCAGCACAGGACCAGGGCGTCCACGTCGGCCGGATCGGTGCCGGAGCCGGCCAGGACGGCCCGTCCGCACCGGGCCGCCAGTTCCTCCAGGGGCAGCTCGGTGCGGTGCACCTTTCCCCAGCCCCACAGTTCGGCCCTGGGCGGCATCCCCCCCCGTTCGGCCTGGTCCAGGAGGCCGGGTAAGTCGGAGTGGTCCGTCTCGTT
>NZ_JBEXKG010000405.1:0-1205 GCF_040609555.1 Streptomyces sp. NPDC004658 | reverse complement strand
GTCGAGCAGGTCGAGCAAGCTGATCCACGGCGGGCTGCGCTATCTGGAGATGCTCGACTTCGCGCTCGTCCGCGAGGCACTGAAGGAGCGCGGGCTGCTGCTGGAGCGCCTGGCCCCGCACCTGGTGAAACCCGTGCCGTTCCTCTACCCGTTGCAGCACAAGGGCTGGGAGCGGCTGTACGCGGGTTCGGGCGTCGCGCTGTACGACGCGATGTCGGTGTCGTCCGGCCACGGGCGCGGACTGCCCATGCACCGGCACCTCTCGCGTGGCCAGGCCCTGCGGGTCGCGCCCGCCCTCAAGCGGGACGCCCTGGTGGGCGCCCTCCAGTACTACGACGCCCAGATGGACGATGCCCGCTATGTGGCGACGCTGGTGCGCACCGCCGCCGGGTACGGCGCGCAGGTCGCGAACCGGGCGCGGGTGATCGGCTTCCTCCGGGAGGGTGAACGTGTCGTCGGCGCCCGGGTGGAGGACGCCGAGGAGGGTGGTGTGTACGAGGTCAGGGCCAAACAGGTGGTCAACGCCACCGGCGTCTGGACGGATGACACGCAGGCGCTGATCGGCGAGCGCGGCCAGTTCCACGTACGGGCGTCCAAGGGCATCCACCTGGTCGTCCCGAAGGACCGCATCCACTCCTCCACGGGCCTGATCCTGCGGACCGAGAAGTCCGTGCTCTTCGTCATTCCGTGGGGACGGCACTGGATCGTCGGGACGACGGACACCGACTGGGACCTGGACAAGGCGCATCCGGCCGCGTCCAGCGCGGACATCGACTATCTGCTCGAACTCGTCAACTCGGTCCTGGCCACCCCGCTGACCAGGGACGACGTCGAGGGCGTCTACGCGGGCCTGCGGCCCCTGCTGGCGGGCGAGTCGGACGCGACCAGCAAGCTGTCGCGCGAGCACACGGTGGCGCACCCGCTGCCGGGCCTCGTCGTCGTGGCGGGCGGTAAGTACACGACCTACCGGGTGATGGCGAAGGACGCCGTCGACGAGGCGGTGCACGGCCTCGACCAGCGCGTCGCGGACTGCGTCACCGAGGACATCCCGCTGCTGGGCGCCGAGGGCTACCGGGCCCTATGGAACGCCCGGGCCAGGATCGCGGCCCGGACCGGCCTCCACGTCGCCCGGGTGGAGCACCTGCTGTACCGGTACGGCTCCATGGCCGAGGAGATCCTGGAGCTGATCGTCGCCGATCCGGTGC
>NZ_JBEXKG010000404.1:0-1227 GCF_040609555.1 Streptomyces sp. NPDC004658 | reverse complement strand
TGGTAGGACTCGGCGGTCTTGTCGTAGCGGGTTGCGATGCCGCGCCACTGCTTGAGGCGGTTGAAGCACCGTTCCACGACGTTGCGCTGCTTGTAGAGCTGCTTGTCGAAGGCCGGCGGGCGTCCGCCCCGGCTGCCGCGCCGGAGCCGGTTGCGGATCTGGTCGGCACGCTCGGGGATGGTGTGGCCGATACCGCGGCGCCGCAGCCAGGTCCGTATCGCGCGGGAGCTGTAGCCCTTGTCGCCCAGCACGTGGTCGGGCCGCGTCCGCGGGCGCCCCGGCCCGGTGCGGGGCACCCGGATCGCCTCCATCACGGTGGTGAACCGGGTGCAGTCGTTGGTGCTGCCGCCCGTGAGCTCGAGGGCGAGCGGTCGCCCGAAGGCCTCGCAGGCCAGGTGGAACTTGCTGGTCAGGCCGCCCCGGGAGCGTCCGAGCGCGGGGCGGCGGTGCCCCCTTTTCGGGCCCCGGCGGCATGCTGGTGGGCGCGTACGACGGTGGAGTCGACCGACACCAGCCAGCCGATCTCTCCCGCCGCGTCCGCCCGGGCCTGGGCGGCCTGGAGCATCCGCTCGAAGGTGCCGTCCAGGGCCCACCGGCGAAAACGGGTGTGCAGCGTGTGCCAGGGGCCGTACCGCTCCGGCACGTCCCGCCAGGCCGTGCCCGTCCGGAACTTCCACACGATCCCGTTGAGCACCCTCCGGTCGTCCAGCCGCTTCCGCCCACGCAAGGACTCGGGCAGCAACGGACGGAGGAACTCCCACTCCTCATCAGACAGCTCATGACGACGTATCACCCGACCATGATCCACCACGCAAGATCAATTGAAGACACGCCCTAGAAGGCACCAGCACCGTCGACGAGTTCGCCGTACGGCACGGCAAGATCCAGCCGCAGACCCGGCGCACGGTCATCACCCAGACCCAGCCCTACGCCAACCACAACGGCGGCGACATCAAGATCGGCCCCGACGGCTATCTCTACATCGCCCTCGGCGACGGCGGCTCCGGCGGCGACCCGCACGGCAACGGCCAGAACCTCGACACCCTGCTCGGCAAGCTGCTGAGGATCGACCCGAGGGGCGCCAAGCCGTATGCGATCCCGTCGGACAACCCGTTCGTGGACGTCCCGAACGCGCGGGACGAGATCTGGGCGTACGGGCTGCGCAACCCGTGGCGGTTCTCCTTCGACGCGGGCAAGGGCGATCTATGGCTCGGTGACGTCGGCCAG
>NZ_JBEXKG010000403.1:0-1255 GCF_040609555.1 Streptomyces sp. NPDC004658 | reverse complement strand
ATCTGGGCCATGGCCGAGCACGACCAGGCCCAGAACTCCAGCACGGCTGCCACCGTGCTCGAGGGCACCCGCCGGCCGGCACGAGGACCCCGGCGCCCGGCCGCCCCGCTTCGTCGTCGTACCGCCCCTCACTCCCCCCGTCCGTCCCCCTGCCCGTCATCCCGGCCGCCGACAGGGCCGCGCCCAGGACGCAGCGTGCGCCGGTGAGGGTGGCGGCGGTGTGCAGACCGTTCCGGCATGGCGCGGGAGACGGGGGTCGCCCCCATCGCCACCGCGTCCTTGGCCTCGGCCGGCTTTCCGGCGAGTGCCTGCGGCACACCCGCGCCGGTCAGTTCCGTCCGCAGCGTGGCGCCGACGCGGGCGCTGATGACGGAGACCAGCACGGCACCACGCCGGCACCGAGGCCGAGCGCGACGAACGGGGGCCACATGGTGGTGTACGAGGAGTCGCCGGACCAGCTGATGAGGTCATAGGTCACCGCCCCGCGCCCCGCGACGGCATAAGCTCGGCAGATGGCGAAGTACTTCGACGTGCACCCCGAGAACCCGCAGCCGCGCAGCATCGGCCAGGTCGCCGACGCGGTCCGCTCGGGGGCGCTCATCGCATACCCGACCGACTCCTGCTACGCGCTCGGCTGCCGGCTGGGCAGCCGGGACGGCATGGACCGGATCCGCTCCATCCGCCGGCTGGACAACCGGCACCACTTCACCCTGATGTGCCGGGACTTCGCGCAGCTCGGCCAGTTCGTCCGGGTGGACAACGACGTGTTCCGGGCCGTGAAGGCGTCGACGCCGGGCAGCTACACGTTCATCCTGCCGGCCACCCGCGAGGTGCCGCGCATG
Organism: Streptomyces sp. NPDC004658; assembly: GCF_040609555.1. Lineage (NCBI taxonomy): Bacteria > Bacillati > Actinomycetota > Actinomycetes > Kitasatosporales > Streptomycetaceae > Streptomyces > Streptomyces sp. NPDC004658. The sequence continues at coordinate 413 of NZ_JBEXKG010000403.1, read as the reverse complement.
CTCCAGCACCCGAAGAAGAAGACCGTGGGCGTGCGCATCCCCGACCATGTGGTCACGCAGGCGCTGCTGGCGGAGCTGGGTGAGCCGCTGCTGTCCAGCACGCTGCTGCTCCCGGACGAGGAGGAGCCGCTCACCCAGGGCTGGGAGATCAAGGACCGGCTCGACCATGTGGTGGACGCCGTGGTCGACTCCGGCGACTGCGGCACCGAGCCGACGACGGTGGTCGACTTCTCCAGCGGCGAGGCGGAGATCGTCCGGCACGGCGCGGGGGACCCCAGCCGCTTCGAGTGAGCGCCGAGTCCACGGGGCCGAACCGCTGAGCACCGGCCGCCGCAGCCGGGCGAGCGCCGAGCACCCCGGGCCGGGCCGGTCAGCACCACCGCCGCGCCGGGGCACCGGGCGCTGGTGTGGGC
>NZ_JBEXKG010000402.1:0-1269 GCF_040609555.1 Streptomyces sp. NPDC004658 | reverse complement strand
GGACGGCAGAGCGGCTGCACGTGACGCCCGCCCGCGTCAGCCAGGCGATCAAGAAGCAGGAACGCCGCATCGGAGCCGCCCTGTTCGAGCGCAACAGCCGGTCCGTGACGATGACGCCGATCGGCCGGCAGCTCTTCTCCGACCTGCTGCCCGTGTACCGCGGCCTGCACGAAGCCGTGGAGCGTGCCATCCGCTCGGCCGGCGAGAAGACCGAAGTGCTGCGCCTGGGCATGCTCTCCAGCAACGTCCAGGATTTCCGGCTGCTGCTCGACGCCTTCGCCGCCAGGCACCCCACATGTGACGTCCAGATCCGATACGTCGGATTCGGCGACCCGTTCGGACCGCTGCGCGCCGGCGAGGTCGATGTGCAGATCGCCTGGCTGCCGGTCGAGGAGGCCGACCTCACCGTCGGACCGGTCGTCAGGATCGAACCCGTCGTCCTCGTCGTCGGAGCCGGGCACCGGCTCGCCCGGCGAGAGACCGTGTCGTACGAGGACCTGACCGACGAAGTCGTCATCGGCGGGGCCAAACCCGACTACTGGCGCGAAGCCCTCACGCCGAGCCACACCCCCAGCGGGCGTCCGCTCCGGGTGGGTCCGACCGTCACCACCGAGACCGCGATGCTTCCCATCCTGTCCAATGACGAGGCCGTCGCGTTCGTGCACTCCCACGCCAGCCGGAGCTACGCCCGAGCCGACCTCGTGTACGTCCCCGTCCACGACGCTCCTCCGGCCCACTGGGCGCTGCTGTGGCGTACCGCCACCGAAACCGAGCTGATCCGCTCCTTCGCGCACGTCGGCCGCCTGATCGAACCGAGTGGTTCCTGACGGACTCCGTACGGAGGGACCGGCCTCCCTCGCACGCGTCCGGCGGTTCGTCTCGGCGGCAACCGGCCGGACCGTGACCGCTGTAAGCCACAGAAGGCCGAGGCCCGCGGCGGCGGTGAAGGCCGAGGAGGTGGAGGACGAGAGGAACTGCTGAACACCGCTCGGGCTGTCCGCGCAGAGCAACCGGAGGACGAGGACTGGGTCGCCGGGACGTGACCTTCGAGGACTTGCGGCACGCGGTCTGGGCGGTATGGCAGCTCGACACCGATGCTCACGTCCTCGCCCCCGACTCGTTGCGCACCGCCTTGCGCGACCGCCTTGCGCGACCGCATTGCCACCCTTCGCCGCTCGGTACGACGATCGAGACTGAAAAGGGGGGAGCCCTCCGCCAAACCATCAGTTCGGTGCCGGGGGATGACCTAGACGGCATGTGCGGCGGTCA
>NZ_JBEXKG010000401.1:0-1296 GCF_040609555.1 Streptomyces sp. NPDC004658 | reverse complement strand
GCACGCCCCAGAGTGCTCCATTGTCATCACGCCGAGGCCGAAGCCCGGCATCCTCTAACCTCCCGATGGAAGGGAGGCAATGTGTCCGAGTGGATCGACCCGCGCTACGCGCAGCTGGTCGCCGCGTGGAAACGCACGCAGCGGCCCGACTCCCATGACCCACAGCGGGAGCGGCCCGTACGGGGCTTCGTGCTCCCGCCCAGGCCGTGAACCGGCAGCACCCCCTGCGGCCCCGGCTGGCATCCGCCGATCGGAGCCGCCGCCCGGTCTAGACGAGGTGATCGAACTCCCCTGCCTTGACCCCGGCGAGAAACGCCGCGAGCTTCACCGGAGTCGTCGTGACTATCGACTCGGGCTCCTCGCTCTCACGCAGGAGGATCTCGTCACCCTGCATGGCAAGTTCAATGCAGTTGGTGTCCTCTGCATCCGTCGAGAAGGACGACTTCTGCCACTGGGGATCCATGTCTCACACCTTCACAGTTGCTGGGCCATGTCGTGGATGAAGTCACGCGACCGGACTGCGTCGAGTGACCGCTCTTCGGTTCTCTCCAAGACCGCCCGGAAGTTTGCGAGACGGGTCTCGGCATCGACGAACGCGGGGCCGTACGGGGTATCGGTCTGAACGGTGTCGAGCTGCGGAACCGGCCCGCACACATAGAGTGTCGAGTTTCCGGCGTTGGGGAACCCGCCTATGGCGAACGGAATCACACGGATAGTCACGTTGTCCCGCTCAGACTCCTTCAGCAGATGGCTGAGCTGTGCTCGGGCGACAGTTCGTCCACCGAATTCTAGGCGCAGCGCAGCCTCGTGAATCAGGAAAGTGCACGTGGGCGGGCTCGGCCGGTCCAGTACGTCTCGGCGTTTCAGTCTCAGCGAGAGTTGGCGACGCAGACCGACATCGGTCAGCGCAGGTACCGCCTGGGCGAACACCGCACGGGCGTAGTCTTCGGTCTGAAGCAAGCCCGGCATATGCATGATCTGCACGGAACGCAATGCGGCGGCGTGATGCTCAAGTTCCGAGAGGTCGACCGCGTTGGCCGACAGGACATCCCGATAGGCGTCCCACCAGCCCTTCTTACGGTCCTCAGCCATGGCGGCAAGGGCCTCCACATACTCGGCGTCGGCGCAGCCGTAGTGCGCGGCCCAGGTGCGTACCCGCTCGCCGCTCACTCCGAACCGGCCCAGCTCGATGTTGCTGATGCTCGTCCGGTCCGTGCCCAGTTCGGCTGCCGCGACGGCGAGTGAGAGACCCGCCCGCTCTCGAATCCTCCGCAACTCCACACCCAGTCGGCGCTG
>NZ_JBEXKG010000400.1:0-1303 GCF_040609555.1 Streptomyces sp. NPDC004658 | reverse complement strand
CCGCCGGACCGGACTCCGGTACGGCGGCCGAGCGGTTCGGGCTGACGGCGTTCGCCGGACGCATCGCCGTCCGGGCGGGCACCGACGAGGAGACGGCGCTGCGGGAGGCCGCGGCCGTGCTGGAGGTGCTCGACGCCGCCCTCGCCCCGGAGCTGACCGAGCGGATGGACGGGGCGCTGCCCGCCGACATCCGCGAACTGCTGCCGGTGGAGCGCGCGGTCCAGGACACGGGGAGGCCCGACTGACGACGCAGGTGCCGCGGCCGCCGGGCCGGCGGGGGCTCGGGCCCCGCGAGCTGCACGGCTGACAAGGAGGAGGGCCCGCGACGGGACGGGCTCGCGGCCGCCGGACGGCGCCGGAGGCGGGTGTTCGCGGTGGGGCGCGGCGAACCGCGCGGGCCGCGCGGCGTGACCGGGGTCCGCGGGACTGGTTCAATTCGTGTGCAAGCGCCCACCGGGGGCAGGCGTAGCAGTGACGCCCCCCACTCGAAAAGGTGCTCCATGGCCTTCTTCGCCCTCTCCCGGCACCAGCCCCTCGTCCTGCTCTCGGCGACGGACCTGGCGTCGGAGTACCACCGACTGCAGGAGGAGAACGGGCAGCTGCAGCGCGCGGTGACCTCGCACGCCGTGATCGACCAGGCGATCGGTGCCGTCGTCGTCCTCGGGCGGATGGCCCCGGAGGAGGCCTGGCGTGCGCTGCGGGACGTCTCGCAGCGCACGAACGTCAAGCTGCGCACGGTCGCCGAGCACATCCTGGACTACGCGCAGGGCGGCACGCTCTCCGAGCCGGAACGGACGGAACTCGGGAAGGCGATCATGCGCTACCGCCGGCGCGAGGAGCCCGCGGTGCTCAGTGACGACCTGCCCGCGTCGGCCGGCGGTGCCGGGAGCGACGGGCCGCCCGGGGCCGCACCAGCCACCGGTCCTCGACCTGGTCCAGCCCGTACAGCAGCAGACTGAGCACCGGGAGCAGCAGAAGCGCGACGATGATCACTGGAGGTACCCCCTCCGGGCGACGACCCCCGGCGAGTGCCCAGGACCTCCTCCGCCCACCCTCGCCGCTTGTGAAGGTCCCGTGACCGCTGCGTCCGTCGTGATCGTGTCCAGCGGCTCGCCGACGGCACGCCCCTTTCCCCTCGGAGTCCGGGTGCGTTCGGCGCGCCCCTTCGGCGTCGTGTGCGTACGGTGCTGTGGAGGTGACCGGCTGTCATCCGGGCTGCCTCTCGGGGCGGGAGGAGGTGGGAGCGGTGGTGGGCGATGCGCGCCGGCGGACGGCCCGGCGCAGCGGCGTGCGCCGGGCCGGG
>NZ_JBEXKG010000399.1:0-1314 GCF_040609555.1 Streptomyces sp. NPDC004658 | reverse complement strand
CGCGTGACGGGCACGCTGGAGGCCGAGTCGGGCTTCAACGACGCCCCGGTGGTCATCCTGGTCGTCGCCTTCTCCACCGCCGGCCCGGTCGAGCAGTGGTACCTGCTCCGCCGCTGGTCATCCACGGACAGACCGGGGTGGGCAAGTCCGCGCTCGCGCTGCGGCTGGCCCACGAGCTGGCCGCGGACCTGCCGGACGGGCAGTTGTACGTCTGCCTCGGCGCGGCCGCCGACGGACGCAAGGACGCGCCGGGCATCGCGGGTGGGCTGCTGCGGTCGCTCGGCATCGCACCGGAGCTCATCCCGGACGATCCCGCCCAGCGCATCGGGCTGTACCGCTCGGTGCTGTACGAGCGGCGCCTGCTGGTGGTGTTCGACGGCACGCTCCAGGAACGCCAGGTGCGCGAACTGCTCGTGGCCACGCCCCGCAGCAGGATCGTGGTCACCGCCCGGTCCCGGCTGCTCGGCCTCGACGGGGTACGGCGGCTGGCGCTGCCCGTGCTCGGCAGGGACGAGTCGATGGACCTGCTCGCGGGGATCATCGGCGCGGAGCGGCTGGCCGGCGCCCCGCGGGCCGGTCTGCTGCTCGCGGAGGCGTGCGGCGACCTGCCGCTCGCCCTCACCCTCGCCGGCCGGCGGCTGGCCGCGCGCCCGGAGGCCTTCCTCGCCGAGGCGGTCGCCGAACTCCTCGCCGCCGACGGGCTGTCCGGCCGGCTGCGGGTGGGCGACGAGAGCCTCACCGAACGCTACGAGGACGCCTACCGCCGCCTCACGCCCCGGGCCCGGCTGGTGCTGCGCCGGTTCGCGGTGACCGGGGCGGGGCCCTCCGTGGACGGCGTGTTCCGGGCGTCGGCCGGCGCCCTCGCGCACCCGCCGGAGCCGTCGCAGACGCCGCAGGAGCCGCCGGAACAGGTGGAGGACGTCCTCGAAGCCGTGGTCGACAGCGGACTGCTGGAGCGCACCGACGTCCCCGGCCAGTACGGACTGCCGCCGCTGGTACGGCGGTTCACGCTGGCCCAGGCGGCTTCCGCGGCGGACGCTCCGGAGCCCGCGTGGCACCGCCCCCGGGCCGATCACCCCGCACCGGGCGCGGCCCGACCCTTCCCAGCCCTGACACAGGAGACCTCAGCATGACCACTGCCACCCCCGTCGCCGGCCTCGCCGAGGAGGCCGTCGGCCTGATCGCCGCCGAGGACCCGCTGGACGACGCGCTCGAAGGCTGCCCGGAGACGCTCGGACGGCTCGCCGACCCGTCGCGGCAGGCGCAGGAGGCCCTGGCCGGCCAGGCAACGCGGCTGGCCGAGCGGGCCGCCCG
>NZ_JBEXKG010000398.1:0-1336 GCF_040609555.1 Streptomyces sp. NPDC004658 | reverse complement strand
CGCCTGACAGTGAGGATGTACGTGAGCGTTCCCCGGCGGGGTCTGACCCAACGCCTGACTGACTCAGGGTCCTCAACGGGATCTGTCGGCTCTGTCCGGGGGACGCTCGCCCGCATCCGTCGGGCCGGGGGACGTGACTTCATAAGAGCCTGGCCAGAGGCCCCATCACTGTCTTGTCCGCCCTCCCGGCCGACGGGTGCCATCCCACCCGGTCGAATGGACAGGACGGCACACCCAACGATGGCACAGCGCGAGGTCGAGGTCACCGGCGGCGTCGACACCCACAAGGACTCCCACACTGCGGCCGCGGTCGACTCGGCGGGCCGGGTCCTGGGCTCGGCCCAGTTCCCCGCCTCCGCGCTCGGCTACCGCAAGCTCCTGGCCTGGCTCCGATCCTTCGGGACCCTGCTGATAGTCGGGGTCGAGGGCACGGGTGCCTACGGCGCGGGCCTGGCCCGCTACCTGCACGCACAGGATGTGACGGTCGTGGAGATCGACCGTCCGGACCGCAAGACCCGCCGCTGGCAGGGCAAGTCCGACCCGGTCGATGCCGAGGCCGCGGCCCGGGCCGCGCTTGCCGAACGCCGCACCGGCACCCCGAAGTTCCGTGACGGCCGGGTCGAGGCCCTGCGGGCCCTGCGGGTCGCCCGCCGCAGCGCGGTCCAGCAGCGGTCCGACGCCGCCCGGCAGATCAAGAACCTGATCGTCACCGCGCCGGAAGGCGTCCGCACCATGCTGCGGCACCTGAAGGACAAGGACCTGCTGACCATCTGCGCGGGCTTCCGTCCGAGCCTGGACCAGGCCGGGGACCCGGTCACCGCGACGAAGATCGCCCTTCGGTCACTCGCCCGCCGCCACCGCGACCTGGGCCAGGAGATCGACGAACTGGACGAACTGATAGCCCCGCTCACCCAGGAGATCAACCCAGCCCTGACCGAGCTGAACGGCGTCGGCCCGGACGTCGCCGGCCAGCTGCTGGTCACAGCCGGCGACAACCCCGACCGACTCCGCTCGGAAGCGGCGTTCGCCATGCTCTGCGGCGTCGCCCCGCTGCCCGCGTCATCCGGCCGAACCCACCGCCACCGGCTCAACCGGGGTGGTGACCGGGCCGCGAACGCGGCCCTCTACCGGATTGTGCTCTGCCGCCTGCGCTGGGACCAGCGCACCAAGCAGTACGTGGAGCGACGAACCAAGGAAGGCCTGTCGAAGAAGGAAATCATCCGCTGCCTCAAGCGGTTCGTCGCCCGCGAGATCTACCACGTCCTGACCACCACGAACGCCACCGCAGCGGCCCCGACTCACCTCACAACCGCTGCTTGACATCCATAAGAGCATC
>NZ_JBEXKG010000397.1:0-1344 GCF_040609555.1 Streptomyces sp. NPDC004658 | reverse complement strand
GCCGCCACAGGGTGCGGGCGCAGGCGGCGGCGACCGCGGCGAGCGCGGGGATGGCGGCCCGGCCGGCCACCTCGTCGTGCGGGACGGCGGCCCGCACCTCCGGGTCGGACCAGCCGTCCGGCAGCGGATTGCCGGGCAGTTGGGCGGTGCCGACCACCATGAGCAGGGCCAGGCACAGCGTGCTGCACACGGCCATGACGACGGCGACCGCGGTCAGCAGCCGGGTGGCGGTGCGCGGGTGCAGCCGGGTCTCGGCGAGCCGGGCGACGGGCCACGCGGACAGCGGCAGCACCAGCGGCAGGAAGACGAAGACCCCCATGAGCGGTCAGTTCTCCGTGCCGCCGGCGTCCGGGCCGGGGATGTCGAGCAGGGCCCGCAGCACCTGTTCGTCGCCGGGCGGCAGGGCGGTGACGAAGCTGGCCAGGACCGCCTCGCGGTCCCGTTCGCCGTCCAGCAGGCGGCGCATGCGCAGCGCGGCCAGCCGGGCCACGTCGGCCGTCGGTGTCCACAGGAAGGACCGGCCGTGCCGTTCCCGGGCGACGACGTCCTTGGCGAGCAGCCGGGTCAGGATGGTGACGACGGTGGTGTAGGCGAGGTCACCGCCGAGGCGCTGCTGCACCCAGGCCGCGGTGACCGGTCCGTCCGCCTCGCGCAGCGCGCCGAGGACCTGGCCCTCCAGTTCGCCCTGCCCGCGCCGCCGGGCCCGGCCGCCGTCCCTCGTCATCCGTGCTTCCTCCCCCGTCCTGCTTGGCTCGCTCACCCGCCGTTCCACGCTACTTCACGCCACTGACACTCCCGTAGGTGCGGCGCCCGCGCCGGTGCGCGATCTCGCCGAGGAGGATGTCGACGGCGAGGAAGCAGGCCAGCGGGATGCCGAGCAGCGGCACGAACCAGCCGAGCACGGCGACGGCCGCGAGCGCCGGGACGAGGAGGTACGGCGGCACCTCGGCCCAGGCGCCGCGCGGCAGGGGCCGGCCGAAGGCGGTGCCCCGGCCGCGCTGCCACCACATGCGGTAGCCCCAGACGATGAGCAGGATCAGGGCGAGCGCGAGCAGCGCGAGGGCGATCTGGTTGACGAGCCCGAAGAGGACCCCGGTGTGCAGGTCGATGCCCCAGCGGGTGAGCTTGGCGAGCACCGGGTGATCGGCGAACCGCAGTGCGTCGGTGACCCGGCCGGTGGCGGGGTCGACGGCGACGGAGTCCTGCTTCTCGGGCCAGCTGCGCTGGATCTGCCGGACGACGTACGCGCTGTCCGCGTCCGCGGGCGGCACGATCTCCACCGGGTCGCCGAGCCCCTTCGCGCGGGCCGCGGCGAGGACCCGGTCCAGGCCCACGCCGTGCTCC
>NZ_JBEXKG010000396.1:0-1368 GCF_040609555.1 Streptomyces sp. NPDC004658 | reverse complement strand
GCGACCAGGTGGTGGCCGCGGCCGTCAGCACGGCGGCCGAGGCCAGCACGCGCGCGGCGAGCGCGGGCGCGGCCCGCCGGGCGAGCACGGGAGCGACCGCCGACAGCAGCAGCGACAGCGCCAGCGGGGCGTACACGTCGAACGTCATGCGCCGGACCTCGTGATCTTCGGCCTCACGCGCCGTCTCCGGCGAGCAGCTCGCGCAGGGCCCGCTCCTCCTCGGCGCTCAGCCCGGTCACGAACTGCTGGAGCGCGGCGATCGGGTCCGGTCCCCGGTCCAGGGCCTCGTGCATCGCCTCGGCGGTCAGCTCGGCTGCGTTCTTGGCCGGCCGGTACGCGCCGCGTCGCCCGTCGGCGTCCCGGAGGACGAGCCCTTTGTCGTACAGCCGCTTGAGGATCGTATGGACCGTGTTGTACGCGAGCCCGCCGCCGATCTCCTGCTGGATCTCCGCCGGGGTCAGCGGTCGCTCGGTGGCCCAGAGGGCGGCCAGCACCTCGCTCTCCAGCTCCCCTGCGCTGCGCCGTTCCGCTCTGCCGCGGGACCCTGTGCCAGCCATGCCCCAACCTTACAGCGCGTAGGGCCGTCGGCCGGATGGCCCTGCCTGCGCGCAGTGGGCGGGTTGTTCGCGTTAGTTTGTCCGTGTTTTCCCCTACTCCCGTCTCCGGCCCTACGGGCCGTAGGGTGACAGTCGGCCCTACGGGCTGTAGGGGACGGGGACGGAGGGGTGGTCATGGCCGGCAGTGCGCACGCGACAGCCGACGCGGCGAGCCAGGAGCACGCGCGCCGCGCCTCCGCCGGCTCCGGGCGCGCCGTCTGGCCGGCGGCGGCCGTCGCCGCGGCCTTCAGTCTGGCCCAACTCGTCCTCGTCCGACCGGGTATGGGGCTCGGCTGGGACGAGACGGTGTACGTCAGCCAGGTCAGCGGACACGCTCCCGCCTCCTTCTTCAGCGCACCCCGCGCCCGGGGCGTGTCCCTTCTGGTCGCGCCCGTGGCGGCGTGGTCGTCCTCCACGGCCCTGCTGCGGATCTACCTCGCCGTCCTCTCCGGCCTCGCCCTGTTCCTGGCCCTGCGCGCCTGGCGGGGACTGTTCCCCGTGCGGTGCCTCGCCCTCGGCGGCGCCCTGTTCGCCTCCCTCTGGGTGACCCTGTTCTACGGCCCGCAAGCCATGCCCAACTACTGGGTCGCCGTCGCCGCCCTGGCCGCCGTCGCCTGCTTCCTGCGCGCCCCCACGGACCGGGGCGCCCTGTCAGGACTGGCGGGGAGCGCGGTGCTGATGGCGTGGATGCGGCCGGTGGACGCCGTCTGGGCGACCCTGCCGCTGCTCGCCCTCGGCCTGGCGCGCCGCCACCGGCGGGCCCTGCTCGTGC
>NZ_JBEXKG010000395.1:0-1411 GCF_040609555.1 Streptomyces sp. NPDC004658 | reverse complement strand
GCAGCGGGTTGGGAGTGATGGTCGGCGACGAGAACGGGTCCAGGTCGAGGTTCGGCGAGGAGGTGACCGGCGGACGCCCGCCCGTGCCGGGCGCACCGCCCGTGGTGCCGGTGCCGTTCGTCCCCGGCGCGCCATTGGTGCCGCCGGTGGTGTTCCCGGACGACATCGGGGTGTCCGTGGGCAGCTGGTTGATCTGGGAGGCGCCGAAGACCGCCCCCAGGCCGAGTTTGGTGGTGATGTCGTTGAGGGTGTTCTTGAGGCCGGAGCCGAGGAACTCGGCGTTGATGTCGAGTGCCCTGGTGAGGCGTTCGCTGAGCATCGCCGAGTAGAAACCCGCCGAGCTGCCGGTGAACTCCTTCGTGGTGAAGCCGTTGTAGAGGACCTCCGAGCCGTACCCGAGGAGTCCTTCGCCGACTCCGTCGACGAGGAAGTTCAGGATCTTGGCGCCGATTCCCTTCTGGTCGAAGAGGCCGCCCACCCCGATCGACATCGCCCGGACCACATCGTCGCCGTAGGCGTCCGGGAGGGCGCTCTCACGCAGGACCCGGCTCAGGGAAGGCCCCAGATTGGGGTCCATCATGTTCTCGGCGTACGTGCGTGCCCAGGTCCGGCCCAGGTTCTCGGCGGCCTCCCCGCCCAGGTCGTCACCGAAACGGCGGGCGAACAGAACACCCATGGCGTCGGTGAACCCCGCCGTCTGGAACAGCGGGTCGGCCCCGTCACGGCTGAACGTGTTCGAGAACGCGGCCAGGGAGTCCGTGAAGTCCCGCGCGAACACCCGGTCCACACCCGGACCCCCGCCCCCCGTCCCGGGGGTGGGCAGGCCGGTCGTGGGCGGCGGGTTCAGATCCCCTTCGGGGCGGGGGCGCGGCACGGGTGACGGGGCTCCGCCGCCGCCGTTGTCGTCGAGGTCGTCCGCGTTCCGGGTCACATTGCGGTTGACGCCGGGGCGTTTCTCCAGGGACTGGGCCAGCTCGTTGAACAGCTTCTTGCGGGAGCCGCTGCCGATCAGGTCGGTCAGCTTCTTCGCGAACCAGGCCGTGGCGAACTGCATCGGGACCGCGAGACCGCCCTGGACCGCGCCGAAACCCACCGCCTGGACCAGGTAGTCCGAGCCCTTCCTGGTGGTCTTGCCCTGCTGGGCCAGCATCCACTGCGTCAGCCGGTCCATCGCCACCGCGAGACCGATGTTGATGACCTGCTGCATCAGGATCGACATCAGCACCCGCATGACCAGACTCCGCAGGATCGCCTGGTACAGCGACCGCAGCATCGCCTGCCGGATCATCGCCCCGAACGGGTTCCAGATCGCCATGATCAGCGTGAACGCCCACTCCAGCAGGAACATCGCCATCTGGAGCAGGATCATCAGATTCGTGTAGTCGACCTGATACGCCGACTCGTCCGCGAA
>NZ_JBEXKG010000394.1:0-1411 GCF_040609555.1 Streptomyces sp. NPDC004658 | reverse complement strand
AGAACGGCTCGATCCACTTCGGATCATCCGCTGAGATCACCCCACCCATGCCCAGCCAACGCACCAACCACCCCACCGGTTACGGGACAACCTCTAGCCGTGGATTTGAACAAGTTACGTGAGCAAGGACGGATGCAGCAGCGAGGAGGTGAACGCATCCGTGCTCGCGGTGCAGGGGCCAAGGACAAGCTGACCACCGCCGACAGAGTCCTGGCCACCGTGCTCTACCTGCGCAAACTCGGCACCAGAGATCTGCTCGCCCAGCTCTTCGGAGTCACCGGAAGCACCCTCACCAGGGCCGTTCACCAAGTTCAGCCCCTCCTGGCCGCGCACGGCTACACGATCCCGCCCTCGACAGCCAGGTTCCGCACCCCCGCTGACGTCACGGCGTTCCTCGCGAACCGCAGCCCCACGGTGATCAAATCAGCATGTTGATTCTCTGCGAGCCCTAAGACCGTGTCCTATGTGGTGAGGCGGATGAGGCGCTTGTAGCAGCACAGGGCTGCGGCGAGTCCGAGAAAGGCCAGGTAGTTGCGGGGGTTGCGTTCGTAGCGAGGGCTGAGTCGGTGGTAGCCGGACAGCCACGACATGGTGCGCTCGATGACCCAGCGGCGTCGCCCTAATCGCTGGCTGGACTCGATGCCCTTCCGGGCGATGCGCACGCCGATGCGCTTCCCGCGGAGCCATCTGCGCAGGTCGGCACGGTCGTAGGCTTTGTCCGCGTGCAGCCGCTGGGGCTTGAAGTACCGGTCTCGGTGGGGGTCGTGTCTCGTTTGGTGACCCTCCATCATCGGCTTCAGTCCTTCGCTGTCATGGGTGTTGGCGGCCGAGACGCCGACGAGGAGGGGCAGTCCGTTCGCGTCCGACAGGACGTGCATCTTGGAACCCGGCTTGCCCCGGTCCACGGGGCTCGGACCTGTGTGTTCGCCCCCTTTTTAGCCCGGACGTGGGCGGTGTCGAGGACGACGCGGGTGACGTCGATGAGGCCGGCATCGTCGAGCCGGTGCAGCACGGCCTCGTGCAGCCGCCCCCACACCCCGGCCCTCGACCAGATGAGGAACCGCCGATGGGCGGTGGACTTCGAGACGCCGAAGCAGGGTGGCAACGCACGCCAGGCACAGCCGGACACCAGGACGTAGATGATCGCCGCGAACAGCGTCTCATCAGGTGTGTCCTGCGTTCCACCGCCCTGCGGCCGCACCTTCGACGGCGGGATCAGCGGTTTCGCGATCTCCCACAACCCGTCCGGAACAATCCAACTCCACGTACCCCGCCCCATGACGGGTTCAACGACGCCTCACCACATAGGACACGGTCTACTGATCTTTTCGTAAGTTCGGTGGGTGTGGTGGCCGTGTGGGTGGGAGGCTGTCGGGGTGGCATACCAACCTTCCCCTTCGGTTGCTGGTTC
>NZ_JBEXKG010000393.1:0-1434 GCF_040609555.1 Streptomyces sp. NPDC004658 | reverse complement strand
TACGGCACTCCGCTCTCTGAAAGGTCCCTCATGCCCCTGGCCCTGCTCGCCCTTGCCGTGGGCGCCTTCGGCATCGGGACCCTCGATGCCAACGGCAAGTGGATCTCCGTTCACGACTTGCCGAACGGGCCACGGGAGGCCCGGTTCAACCCCAAGACGCTGGACGCAAGCTCAATCCCGGGCGAGGTTCTGCCGGACTTGAACAAGGCCGCTGGCGATCGCCGCGTGTACGTCGACCTGAATAACGCGGAGCTCAAGCTGAAGGGGGCGGACACTCCGGCGCACCGCGAGGCCGTCAAGCTGGCCCGGGCGGCATTCGACGCCCGACTCCCCGGAGTTCCCAACAACAGTAAAATCCCGGAAGCGCTGGGCAACCGGGCGGCGGTGCTTCACGTGATCCCGCACGAATTCCCCCGAGCGCAGGGGATCGATCTCCCGAAGACCCTCAACGGCGCACACATGTTCGATGGCGCCTACAAACTACCCGACGGGGAACGCCTGCTCGTAGAGGAAAAGGCCCCGTCCAACGATCCCGACTGGCGCCAAGGCAAATCCGATCCCGACCCGCAGAACCCGAGCGACCACGGTGGCGCTCAGGGCATGCGGGTCCAACAGGGCACCAAGCCTTACATCCGGACGATTCTGGCCGAGATGACGTCCCGTGGTGGCAAGGACGCCACGATCGCCGCAGATCTCCGCACCGCGCTGAAGGCTGGGAAGCTGAGGTATGTGCTGGTCAAAGCACTGGAGGACACTAACGGCCTCTACGCTGGGGCCGTGATAGAGGAATTCAAGATCTAGCTGCAGGAGAGTGCATGACAACGCGCATTCCGCGCCACGACTTCCGTACGGACGACGCCACGGAGGCCATGAAGCCTGTCGTCGCAGCCGCCCAGGAGGCCATCGAGGGGATCGAGACGTCTGAGGACGATCGCTACGACGCCCTGGCATTCGCGCTTGGCGCCGCGAAATGGCAGTGTCTGTTGGATCCCGAGGCGAGTGAGCTGGTCACCTGGGAATCCTGGGTACGTGCTATGCAGGTCGGCTCCGCGCTCTTCGTCGCCGGCACCACGCAGGAGAGCACGGTGGCCTGCCGGGTCGGAACCCTGGACGAAGTACGCACGCTCCCAGGGACAGGGCCACAGGACTACCTGCACGCTGGGAACTGGCTCACCTCCTTTTACCTGGCCGTGATCTGCCGCGAGAACGACCGGGTGAAGCAGCTGGCCCAGGTTCCAGTGCCGTTTCTGCGTGCTTCCGGTGCTGAGTTCGACGAGTACGTCTACACCTGGATCGAGACTCTCCAGCACCTCTGGTTCGGCCGCCCCCAGACTTGGGACTCCCTGGTCAGCGCGATCCAGGGCACCGCGCCCGACCAGGCCCGGATCGCGAGCACCGAACTGATGCTGAAGATCCTCTACCCGCCACTGGAAC
>NZ_JBEXKG010000392.1:0-1468 GCF_040609555.1 Streptomyces sp. NPDC004658 | reverse complement strand
ACCCGTCAGCATCTGCTATGCGCCGATCGGGTGAATCCGACGGTGTGTCACACCCGTCTCACCCTCCGGCGGCGCGCCCGTCCGCCCCCTCCTGCTCCTCGGGCCGGACCGCGGCTTCGCGCGCCGCGTCGGGCCCCTGTTCGAGCAGGACCCCGAAGCCGTCCTCGTCCAGCACGGGCACCTTCAGCTGCATCGCCTTGTCGTACTTCGAGCCGGGGTTGTCGCCGACCACCACGAACGAGGTCTTCTTCGAGACGGAACCGGTGACCTTCGCCCCGCGGCTCTGCAGGGCGTCCTTCGCGCCGTCCCTGGTGTGCCCGGTCAGCGTGCCGGTGACGACGACGGTGAGCCCTTCGAGCGGCCTCGGCCCCTCGTCCTCACCGGCGCCCTCGTCCTCCATCCGCACGCCGGCCTCGCGCCACTTGCGCAGGATCTCGCGGTGCCACTCCTCGGCGAACCACTGTTTGACCGAGGCGGCGATGATCGGGCCGACCCCGTCGGCGTCGGACAGCTCCTGCTCGGTGGCCTCCTCGATGCGGTCCATGGACCGGAACTGGCGGGCCAGCTCCTGGGCGGCGACCGGCCCCACGTGGCGGATGGAGAGCCCGGTGAGGATGCGGGCCAGCGGGGCCTCCTTCGCCGCGGCGATGGAGTCCAGCATGGCGCTGGCGTTCTTCTTCGGTTCGCCCTGCTGGTTGGCGAAGACCAGAGCGGTCTTCTCCTCGCCGGTCTTCGGATCCCGCTTGGGCAGTCCGCTGTCCGGGTCGCGGACATAGGCGCGGATGGGCAGCAGCTGCTCGACGGTCAGCCCGAAGAGGTCGCCCTCGTCCCGCAGCGGTGGATCGGCGGGCTCCAGCGGCCTGGTCAGCGCCGCGGCGGCGACGAAGCCGAAGTGGTCGATGTCCAGGCACTTGCGGCCCGCCAGATAGGCGACGCGCTCCCGCAGCTGTGCCGGGCACGAGCGGGCGTTGGGGCACCGGACGTCGACATCCGCCTCCTTCATGGGCTTCAGCTCCGTCCCGCACTCGGGGCAGTGCGTGGGCATGACGAACGCCTGCTCGGTGCCGTCCCGCAGGTCCACGACCGGGCCGAGGATCTCCGGGATCACGTCCCCGGCCTTGCGGAGCACGACGGTGTCGCCGATCAGGACGCCCTTGGCACGCACCACGTTCTGGTTGTGCAGGGTCGCGAACTCGACCTCGGAGCCTGCCACTTCGACCGGTTCCACCTGGCCGTACGGGGTGACGCGGCCGGTCCTGCCCACGCCCACGCGGATGTTGACGAGCTTGGTGTTGACCTCCTCCGGCGCGTACTTCCACGCGATCGCCCATCGCGGTGCGCGGGAGGTGGAGCCGAGCCGGCCCTGGAGCGGGATCTCGTCGAGCTTGACGACGACTCCGTCGATCTCGTGCTACAAGGAATGCCGGTGCTCGCCGAAGTACGCGATGAACTCCCGCACCCCGGCGAG
>NZ_JBEXKG010000391.1:0-1468 GCF_040609555.1 Streptomyces sp. NPDC004658 | reverse complement strand
GGCCGTCGACAGCGCCGCCACGGTCGGCGGCGGGGGCGCCCCCGGCGTCACCCTGCCCAGCGCGGCCCTCTCCCTTCCCGAGCCGTACGCCGCCGTGCTGCGCACCGGTCGTGTGCCGGTCGTCGGCCGCCTGGAGACGGGCCGCTGCCTGCTGGACCTCAGGGCGGTGCCCCCGGAGGACGACGACCTGCTGGCCGGGGCCGTACGGTCCGCGCGGCCCGCCGCGGAAGGGCGGCCAGGATGACCGAGGGGATGCGGGGGACACGACGTCGGGACCGCGCGGCGGGGCGACCGGCACACGGGGTCCCCCTGGAAGGGCGGACGGTGTGATGCTGGTCGTGGGGGGACGCGGAGGGACGGCCGGCACGCCGCGGCGCCCGTGTGCGGTGGACGGCCCGACGCCCGCCCCCTGCGAAAGGGAGGCGTGATGCGCGTTCTCGCCACCGCCGGGCACGTCGACCACGGCAAGTCCGCGCTGGTCCGGGCCCTCACCGGCATGGAACCCGACCGGTACGACGAGGAGCGGCGCCGGGGCCTCACCCTGGACCTGGGCTTCGTGTGGACCCGGCTCGGCGGGGACCACCTCGCGTTCGTCGACGTTCCCGGTCACGAGCGGTTCGTGCCGACCATGCTGGCCGGTGTCGGCCCGGTCCCCGCGGTGCTCTTCGTGGTCGCCGCCGACCAGGGCTGGCAACCCCAGTCGCAGGAGCACCTCGCCATCCTCGACGCACTCGGCGTCCGGCACGCCGTCCTCGCGGTGACCCGCAGCGACCTCGCCGACCCCGAGCCGGTCCGCGCCGACGCCGTCGAGCGGCTCGCCGCCACCTCCCTCGGCAAGGTGCCCCAGGTCGCGGTCAGCGCGGTCACCGGTGCCGGACTGGACGACCTGCGCGTCGAACTGGCCCGGCTGGCGGCCGGGTTGCCGGCGCCCGACACCGAAGCGGACGTACGTCTGTGGCTCGACAGGGCGTTCACCGTCCGGGGCCACGGCACCGTGGTGACCGGCACCCTCGGCGCGGGCACCCTGCGCGTCGGCGACCGGCTGGTCACCGCGGACGGGTCGGCCGTGCTGCGGGTGCGCGGCCTGCAGAGCCTGCACGAGGAGCGGACGGCCGTCGGCGCGGTGGCCCGCGTCGCCGTCAACGTGCACGGCCAGGGGGACACCACCCTCGGCCGCGGCCAGGTGCTGCTCACCCCGGACCGCTGGCTGTGCACCGAGGTCGCCGACGTACGGGTCACCGGGGAGCCGGTGGCCGACCTGCCGCGGTGCGTCACCCTGCACATCGGAACGGCTGCCGTGCCGGTGACCGTCCGCCCGCTCGGCCCGGACACCGCCCGGCTCACCCTGCGCCGCGGGCTGCCCCTCCGGGTCGGCGACCGGGCGGTGCTCCGCGAACCCGGCGGCACCCGCCCGCCCTGCGGCGTCACCGTCCTCGACGTACGGCCGCCCCGGCTGACCCGGCGCGGC
>NZ_JBEXKG010000390.1:0-1480 GCF_040609555.1 Streptomyces sp. NPDC004658 | reverse complement strand
GGCAGGCAGGCGTCGGCCGGGGCGGCGGGAGGGCCCGCGGACGCGGCGGACAGCTCCGCGCGTGCCGCGGTCAGCTCCTTCTGCTGTGCCGCGGGCGACGTGCCGGCCCGTAGACAGCTCGCGGTCGCCGTGGCCGTGCGCGCCACCGCCGCCAGTACGGCGGTCACCTCCGCAGCGGTGCCCCGCTCCGGCAGGGCGGGCAGCTCGGCCAGTCTGCCGAGCAGGGTGCGGGTGGCCAGGCCGGTGTGGGCGAGGGCGCGAGCGCGCACCCCGGGCCCCGCCGGCCGCTCCGCCTCGGGCACGTTGAGCGACCGCAGCGACTGGCTCGCCTCCTGGGCCGCCACGATGTCGGTGCCGGGCAGGGCTCCCCGGTGTGCCGCGAGCGTCGTCGCGCACCGCCCGGCGACCACCGCCGCCCGGGCGGCCCGTTCCCGGTACGACACGGGGGCGGGCTCCCGGAACAGCAGCGTCTCGGCCGCGACGAAGAGGGCCAGCCCCGTCGTCGTGCCGATCAGCCGGTCGCCGAGCGAGCCGGGGTCGTACGGCGGGAAGGAGGGGAGGATGTAGAGGAGTTGGAGGCCCGGAGCCGCGCCCGCCGGGCGGGGTCCGCCGACGGCGGCGAAGGCCAGCGTGAAGCCGACGAGCAGCATGCCGACGACCGCGCTCCAGGTCCGCACCGACAGATAGGTGCCGGCGGCCACCAGCACCCAGCACACCGGCAGCAGGCGCGCCGTCACCGCCGCGCGCTGCCGTCCGGTACCGGGGATCCTGGCCAGACCGCCCAGCGCGATCACGGTGAACAGCGCGTAGGTCGCCGCCACGGGGCGGTCGAAGCCGTAGCGGAAGACGTAGAAGCCCGCCGCGGCCACGAGTGTCACGCGCAGCGCACGCCGGCCGGAGGCGGCGTAGGCCGCCGGGAGCCGGGCACCGCGCTCACCCCACACCCCTACAGAATCACCCACCGCAGGGCATCCGGCACCTTGCCGGCCAGGCGGCGTCGGCCGGCCGTGTCCGCGGGGCGCGGGTGCGAGAGCCTAAATGACGGAGCCGAAATGACGGAGCCGAAAAGACGGAGCCGAAATGACGAAGGCGAGGAGTCAGCCGCTCCCCGCCACTCTCAACGTATAGCGCACCGGGGGGCTTGCGGCAAGGCCCCCGCCGTAGCGCAGAATTGCCGGCCGAGGCCAGGACGCTACGAAATCAGGTGATGCACGAAGTGGGTGCGCTTTTGTCGATGTACGGGTGGCGCGGGGGCGTCGTACGCCTGGCGGGACTCGCGGCGCGGTCGCGGGGACCCGGCGCGCAGGTGCACGGGTGCGCGCCCTGGCCGTCGTCCCTGCCCGCGCCGTGGCACCGGGCGCCGGCCGGTCTGCCCCCGGTGGAGCGCGGGTCCTGCCGGGCGCGCGACCGGGACGACCGCTTCGTCGTCGGCGAGGCCGACCGGCCGGCGCTGTCCCGGCGGGCCGGCCGTCGCCGTGCA
>NZ_JBEXKG010000389.1:0-1500 GCF_040609555.1 Streptomyces sp. NPDC004658 | reverse complement strand
GCCCGGGCCTCCTCGCCAGGCTCCCCAGCCAGCCCGACCACCAGCATCGGAATTCCCGGATGCGGCTCGACGGAGTACTGGTGGGCGACATCACCGAAAACAAGGTGTCGCAGGACGACACCGTTCTCCCCGTCGCTGCGCGCGGTTGGCTGAGCTGCCAATTTGAACCCCCAGAATCGATTGGAAATCAGGCTGATGCGTCAGCGGAGAATTGCTCGATGGAAGGTATCCGAGAGATTCGCGCCGACGGCCTGATGCCACAGACCGCTCGGTCTTCGGCGATGCAGCGGAGCAACGGCGGAGCGTAACCGGTTAAACGGGTCCGAAGCGTTGGCCGCGAAGATCAAGTGAGGATTTAAGCAGCACTGGAGCGGCGCGTCAACGTCCTCACATTTTTTCGTGGCACATACCATGCGGGATCAATTCGCACGTACCGGCCTCGGGAAAATTACCTGAACTTTGACATGGGTCACTGTTTGCTTTTCCTTGACTTAACTTCCTTGACATGTGCCCTTCACTCGACAAGGCTCATGATCATTCCAAGAACGTTTCTGTGAGCTCGAAGTACGGGGGAGCTATGAAGCTTGGCTGGGAACGTGGTGCTTTGCGCCGTCAGGTCCTACGACCGACGTGTGCCGGTTATGCACCAGTTGCCGCACGCGGTGACTGAGACCCGCCGGCAATGTCCTCTCCCGACTCAGAGGCCCCGTAAATCCAAGCCTGTACTCAGGCAAGCCGACTACGGGCGACCTCGCGTCCGCACCTGCCCGCGCCTCACGGCGGCCTGAGGCTGTGCCAGGGCGATTTTCCGCCAAAGGATTCAGCATGACTACGCAGGACAGCTTCGACAGCGTACGATTCGAAGTTTCCAAAGAGCTGACAAAGGATTCCACCCTCGACCAGCTGCGCGCGGAACTGCAGCCATATGCGCGGCGCTATCTTGACGGCGAGCCCGGCTGCTTCGTTCTCACCGGCCTGCAACATCTGGACCTGGCGCAGTCCCAGGCCTTTGCACTCGCGGCATCGTCGGCGCTCGGAGACCTGTTGCCGCAGGACAGCGCGGGCACCCTGCTCCGGGAGGTCCGCGACCGTGGGATGAAGCTCGGCGAAGGGGCTACCGGGCGATATTCGGACTCCCGCACCGGCGGCAACCTGCACACTGATTCACCTCACCGCCCGGGCTCGGTGCCGGACTACTTCACCCTGACCTGCATCCACCAGGCCGCCGTGGGCGGTGACCTCGTGCTCGTTCGACTCCCCGGCCTGCTGGAACGGCTGGGTGAGCACGCCGGTGTGCTCGAAACCCTCCGGCGTCCGGTGCACTTCGACACGAGGGATGACACTCCCGGCGCACCACGCACGACACTCCGCCCCGTCCTTGAGGCCAGGCACGGCAAGGACCACGTCCACTACCTGCGGGAGTACATCGAGATCGGGCACCGTCGGCCGGGAATCGCCCCGCTGACAGATGCGCAGGTCCGGGCGTTCGACCTGCTGGAC
>NZ_JBEXKG010000388.1:0-1517 GCF_040609555.1 Streptomyces sp. NPDC004658 | reverse complement strand
GCTCAACGCCCTGCGCGGCACACACGCCGCCGAGGCCGCCATCACCATGGCCGTCCGCACCCTGCACGCGGCCCTGCACACCGCCTGAGCCGGGGAGAAACACAGACATGAGCACCACTCCCACCGTCGTCCTGGTCCACGGCGCCTTCGCCGACGCGGCCAGCTGGTCCGGGGTCATCGAGGAACTGCAGAGCCACGGGATCCCCGTGATCGCGCCGCCGAACCCGCTGCGCGGCCTGGCGTCGGACGCCGCGTACGTCGCCTCCGTCGCCTCCCAGATCGACGGCCCGGTCGTCCTGGTCGGGCACTCCTACGGCGGTGCCCTGATCACCGTGGCCGGTGTCACGGAGAACGTCGTCGGCCTCGTCTACGTCGCCGCCTACGTCCTCGAAGAGGGCGAGAGCCTCGGCGAACTCCAGGGCCGCTTCCCGCTCTCGCCGCTGGTGAGCAACCTCAAGCAGTGGACGTACCCCGTTCCGGGCGCCGAGCCCGCCGTCGAGGTCACCATCGCCGAGGACGCCTTCCCGTCGGTCTTCGCCGCCGACGTGCCCGCGGAGGTCACCAAGGTCCTCGCGGCGGCGCAGCGTCCGCTCGCCGCCGCGGCCTTCGAGGAGACGGCCTCCGCCGCCGCCTGGAAGACCAAGCCGTCCTGGGCCCTGGTGGCCGACGCGGACAACGCCATCAACCCGGAGGTGGAGCGCTTCGGCGCGAAGCGGGCCGGGGCGACGATCGTCGAGCTCGAGGGCGCCTCGCACGCCGTGGCCGTCTCCCAGCCGAAGGCCGTCGCCGAGCTGATCCGCGACGCGGTCCGCGCGACCGGCTGACCCCGCTCCCCGAACGACCGCGCGGACGCCTCCCCCGTAACGCGTCCGCGCGGTCTCGCGCGTCGGCCCTGCGCCCGTGCCATCGCTCCGGGCGGCCTGGATACTGAGCGGCGGGCGCGGGCGCGGGCGCGGGCGCGGGCGCAGGGGCAGGGACAGGGACAGGCGTCGCGGGCACCGGAGCGGCCGCGGCGGGCGGTTCAGCCGATCCGGTCGTACCGGCCGAGGAACCGGAAGGCGCCGTCCTTCGCCTCGTACAGGAAGTACACGGGGTTCGCCTTCAGCACCAGGGCGTGGGCGGACTCGAAACGGAGCGTCTTGGCCAGGCCCCGGTAGGTGAGGCCGAAGAGGCGCTGTGCCACGGCACCCGGCGCGCTGTCGGCGGGGCTGCCCAGGGACTCCAGGGCCCGCGCGACCAGCCCCACCGCGTCGTACGCCTCCGGGGCCCAGCGTCCGGGTGCGGTGCCGTGGGCCGCGCGGTGGGCGGACACGAACGCCGGGGACACGCTCCCGGGGTCGGTGAAGGGGGTGCCGAACAGCCAGCCCTGGGCGGCCGGTCCGGCCTCCTGGAGGAAGGCCGGGCGCATGATGTGCCAGGTGCCCAGCCGCGGCCCGGTGAACCCCGCGTCCGCGAGGGCGCGGGCGCAGCGCGCGGCGCGCCGGGGCGAGGTCCCGCTGAAGACGACGGCCTGTGCC
>NZ_JBEXKG010000387.1:0-1572 GCF_040609555.1 Streptomyces sp. NPDC004658 | reverse complement strand
GCCGGGCCCTCCCCCGGACCTCCCCTCAAGCCGCTCCCCGGCCCCCCCATTACCTTCTTGGTGGCCCCGCAATGGGGCGCCCGGCCTCCGGAGTTGGCATGACTCTCTCCCCCTGTCGAGTTGATGGCTTGGGGGGTGGTGTCACCGGCTCCGGAGGCATCGACAGACCGCTGATTAGGGGCATGACCACCGGCTTCTTCGCAGGTCGGGAGGCTCTTCGTGATGTGGATGTGGCAATCGGTGCCGTGGGACGGCCGGGCAAGGACGACCGGAGGACGCAAGTGATCGACGTCAGTGACATCGGTGCCTTCCTCGGCCTGGACGTCGGCAAGGGCGAACACCACGCCACCGCCGTCACCCCGGCCGGGAAGAAGGCTTTCGACAAGCGGCTGCCCAACAGCGAGCCCAAGCTCCGCGAGGTGGTCGGGAAACTGCAGGCCAAGCACGGGACCGTCCTTGTTGTGGTGGATCAGCCGGCCTCGATCGGGGCCCTGCCACTGGCGGTGGCCCGGGACATGGGCTGCCCGGTCGCCTACCTGCCCGGGCTGACGATGCGGCGGATCGCTGACCTCTATCCCGGCGAGGCCAAGACCGATGCCCGCGACGCCTTCGTCATCGCGGATGCCGCCCGCATCATGCCGCACACACTCCGCTCGGTCGACCTTGAGGACGAGACCATCGCCGAGCTGGAGATGATCGTCGGCTTCGACGACGACCTGGCCGGCGAAGCGACAAGGATCAGCAACCGGCTTCGGGGCCTGCTCACGCAGGTCCATCCGTCGCTGGAGCGGGTCCTGGGGCCGCGAGTGCAGCATCCGGCCGTGCTCAGGCTCCTCGACCAGTTCGGTTCCCCGGCGCAGATCCGCAAGGCCGGACGACGCCGGCTGATCACATTGATGCGTCCGAAGGCACCGCGGATGGCCGAGCGCCTGGTCGAGGACATCTTCACTGCTCTGGACGAGCAGACCGTCGTCGTCCCGGGCACAGGCGCGGCGGCATTGATCGTTCCCAGCCTCGCCACCTCGCTCCAAGCGGTGCTTGACCAGCGGAAACTCCTCGCTTCGAGGATCGAGGAACTGCTGGAGGCACACCCTCTTTCGAAGGTCCTGACGTCCATGCCGGGGATCGGCGTCAGGACCGGAGCACGCATCCTCATCGACGTCGGCGACGGATCCAGTTTCCCGTCCGCCGCCCACCTCGCCGCCTACGCAGGCCTCGCCCCAACGACCCGCAGTTCCGGGTCCTCGATCCGCGGCGAACAGCCTTCCCGGAGCGGAAACAAGCAGCTCAAACGGGCCTTCTTCCTCTCCGCATTCGCAGCCCTGGCCGACCCGGCCTCCCGCACCTACTACGACAAGAAGATCAGCCAGGGCAAGCACCACACTCAAGCCCTCCTCTGCCTCGCCAGGCGCCGGGCCGACGTCCTCTTCGCCATGCTCCGAGACGGCACCTACTACGATCCCCAACCTGCCCCATCACCTTGACCAAACCCATAGGGGCACCCCCCCCCCCCCCCCCCCCCCCCCGCCCCCCCCCCCCCCCACCCCCCCCCCCCCCCCCCCCCCCCCCCCC
>NZ_JBEXKG010000386.1:0-1586 GCF_040609555.1 Streptomyces sp. NPDC004658 | reverse complement strand
CCGGGCCGCCGGAGCGGGACCGTCGGCACCCGGGCCCGACGCGGCGAGGCGGGCCTGTTCCCGGGCCCGGCGCAGCATCTCCGGGTCGGCCAGCTGCCGCCACCGGTCGAGCAGCCGCTCGGCCTCGGTCAGCGGGTCGGGGGTGACCAGGTCGGGCAGGTAGAACCGCAGCACGCGCGCGGGGATGCGGGCGAACAGCTCGGCCTCCACGCTGCCGCCGCCGTCCCGCGCACCGGCGTCCTCGGCGGGGCGCGCGGTACCGGCGTCCGGGTCGTGGTCGGCGAGCCGGGCCGCGGCCAGGGCGGCGAAGTTGCGGGTGCCCTTGCCGAAGTGCCGTTCCACATAGGCCGAGCAGTGCTTGAGGACGAGCCCGGCGGTGTCCTGGTCGAGGGAGGACAGCAGCAGGTCCTGCATGCGCGGCGAGTAGGCGAAGCACGGCTGGTCCCCGGTGCCGGGCAGTTGCCGCAGCAGTCCGCCGAGCAGCACCTCGGCCAGTTCCATGGGGCCGGTGTCGGGCAGCATGGCCCGCTGGACCAGCCGCATCACGGGCAGCGTGAGGGGCGCGGCGGCGAGGTAGACGGCGAGCCGGAGTGCGCCGGGCGAGGCGCCGGCGCGGAACGCGCGCAGCAGCTCCTCGTCGCTGCGCGCCGGCGGTGCGGCGGAGACGGCCGCCGGTGCGGTGGCGGGGTGGGCGAAGCCGGCCCAGGCGTGCTCGCGGGTCGGCCCGGTGCCGGCGAGCAGCCGGGCGAAGGCGGCGAACGCCTCCGGGGTGGGCTGGAGCACCGGCACGGGCCGGGCGTCCGGTGGTGGCTCCTGCGCCTCCTCCCACGGCTCGTCCTCGGGCAGGAAGTCCAGGCGCCCGCCGGACTCGCCGGTGCGGACCAGCAGCCCTGGCTCGGCGGGCAGCGCGGTACGGCCCCACAGCCGGGGCGGCAGCGGCTGGACCACGGCGAGCGGGGCGGTGCGCGGCCAGCCGTGCAGCAGGCGCTGCGCGGTGCCGTTCTGCCACAGGGGGCCGACGCAGTCGCTGATGACGAAGGTGAGCCGGCGCCCGCTGGGGTCGTGCAGCTCGTCGGCGGGCCGCAGCCGGGTGCGCCGGCCGGGACCGACGGTCGTACCGACGAGGGGGGTGCCGGAGCCGTCGGCGTACAGCTGGTGGACGCGGACGGAGGCGAACGCGCCGGACTGCTGGCAGGCCTGGCGCAGTTCCTCGACCATCTCGCCCCAGACGGCCATGGCGGGGCCGGTGTCCATGAGCAGCTGGACGTCGCAGCGCCGGTGGCGGCCGGGCCGGGTGACGGGGAGGAGGATGCCGCTGGCGGCGGCCAGGTCGGCGGTGGCCGCCTCGTCGATCCGCTCGTCCCGGCCGCGCGCGGAGGCGGTGCGGTAGCGGCCGAGGGCACGCAGTGCCTTCTGCAGGCCGAGCAGTCCGGGCAGGGCGCCGGCGGCGGGGGCCCGGACCGGGAAGGCCGCGGGGCCGGCGTCGGTCCGGGCGTGGGGGGCGGGGCTCGGGGTGTGCAGCTCGCCGAGGAACTCCCGCCGTACGTCAAGGAGATGGGCTTCACGCACGTGGAGCTGATGCCGGT
>NZ_JBEXKG010000385.1:0-1592 GCF_040609555.1 Streptomyces sp. NPDC004658 | reverse complement strand
GCCCCGCGCCACCGCCAACGCGCCCAGGACCGCCGTCGACCCCGCGTGCCGCATGAACCGCAGCCGGACCGCCTTCGCCGAGGGTGTCGAACGGCTGCGGGCCGCCGCGACGACCGAGCCGGGGCGGTTGCGGATCATCGGTGCCGTCCTGGCGCTGCTGGTCGTCGCGTTCGGGGCGGTCACCGCCTGGCAGACCAGTACCCGCTCGGCCGCCGCCGACGACGTGCTGCACCGCAGCCAGCCGCTCAGTTCCGGCGCGGCCGACATCTACCGGTCGCTGGCCGACGCCAACACCGCGGCCTCCAGCGGGTTCCTCGCGGGCGGGCAGGAGAACGCGCGGTCCAGGGACCGGTACGAGAAGGACATCCGCACCGCCGCCGCCGGGCTCGTCACCGCCGCCGCCAACGCCGAGCCGGGCTCCGCCTCCGAGGAGACCATCGCCGGGCTGAACCGGCTGCTGCCCGAGTACAAGGGCCTCATCGAGCGGGCCCGGACGTACAACCGGCAGGGCTATCCGGTCGGCGGCGCCTATCTGCGGTACGCCAACGAGAAGATGCAGAAGCAGATGCTCCCGGCGGCGGAGGCCCTCTACACCACGGAGAACCGGCGGCTCGACGCGGACTACGCGGACGCGACGCCGTACCCGTGGACCGCGATCGCGCTCGGGCTGCTGGCGCTGGCCGCGCTCGGCTGGGCCCAGCACCGCATGTACCGGCGCACCCACCGCGTCCTCAACCACGGCCTGGTCGCCGCCAGCGCCGCGACGGCCGTCGCCCTGCTGTGGCTGGTCGTGGGCCACGCCGTCGCCCGGTCGGGGCTGGACGGCTCCTACCAGCACGGCATCCGCTCGCTCAACGTGCTCCACGACGCCCGGATCGCCTCCCTGAAGGCGCGCGGCAACGAGAACCTGAGCCTGGTGGCGCGGGGCGCCGAGACCGTCACGGTCGACGGCACGACGTACGACGCCTACTACCACGACTTCGACAAGGACATCGCCGTGCTCGGCAGGGGGCTGACCGAGGCGGCGCGGCTCGCCGACGACCAGGGGGGCACCGCACCGGTCAAGGCGGCCGAGGCCGACATGGCGGTGTGGAAGCAGCGCCACTCCGCGGCCCGCGCCGAGGACGAGAACGGCAACTACCAGCAGGCGCTGGACAAGGTGATCGGCGCCAAGGGCGCGACCGCCGAGTGCTTCGACGGCGTCGACCGCAGTCTCGCCCGGGCCATCGACCACGAGCAGGCCGAGTTCCAGCGGGCGGCCGGGGACGGGCGGGACGCCATGACCGGACTGCCGGAGGGCGCCGCCGTCCTCGCGGTGCTGGGCGCGGCCGGCGCCGTCGCCGGCATCGGCCGCAGACTTTCGGAGTACCGGTGACAGGGGGCAAGGCGATGGACCTGAGCCGTGCGCGGTCCGCCCTGCGAGGCTGGGGCGGGGTCGCCGCGATGGCGGTGCTGTGCGCGCTGGCGCTGGCGTTCGTCCTGCTGCTGCCGCGCACCCCGCCGTACCGGTGCGCGAGGACCCGCGGGACGTGATCGTCGCGCGCGACGCGCTGAAGTTCACGGACCTGCCGCGGGGCGCGCGCATCGGCACC
>NZ_JBEXKG010000384.1:0-1602 GCF_040609555.1 Streptomyces sp. NPDC004658 | reverse complement strand
GGCAGACCGAGGGCCGGGTCGGGACGGACGAACGGTTCACCGTCCTCACCCCCCGCTTCGGGGTCGATGTCCCACCGGCCACCGGACGCGTCCATGAGGACCTCCCCGATGTAGGGGGTCGCGGCCTGCCGGAAACCGTCGTCGAACTCCGCTTCCAGCAGGGCGCGTTCGAGCTCCGCCAGGGACGCGGGCGTGTAGTCGAAGGGGAAGTCGCGCGGAAGATGCACCTGTTCGAGGCGGGCGGTCAGCACCTGCAGGTCGTCCAGCCACCGGTCGAGGAACTCCTCGTGGGTGGGGCGGCGCGGGTTGGTGGTCATGAACGCCAAGCGTAGGCCGCCGCCCCTTACCGGTGCCGAACAGCCTTGAAGGACCTGTGCTTGTTGTGCCACGCCTGTGTATCCCTTGTGGTTCCGGGGCTGCCGGAGGCTACGGTGTCGGGCGAGGCGGTGGCATCGACGGGGGCCATGCACCGCCGACCCTCCCGTGCCTGCCCTGTGCACACGGGCTGACCGCTGCCCCCACGAGGGACACACACATGCAATTCGCGATACGCGCACCCGGCTGGTTACGGCTTCGCATGGCGGCCGTCGCGTTCGGCGCGACCGTACTGGTCGCCGGACCGCTGCCCGGTCTGCATCACAACGCCGAAGCGGCGCCGCCGAAGCCGATGCTGGGCCGCTGTATGGACAAGTACGGCACGAGCCCGACACCGCCACCGTCCTACAAACTGCCCGGGTCCAGGCCCGCCGGTCCGAACCAGTGGAAGACGCCGAACGCCGAGGACCGCTTCTACGGCTACGACCACCTCGCCAAGGGCTTCGAGGCGCTCACCGACCCCGGGCTGATCGATCTGCCCGACGGGGACAACCCGAAGAACTACACGTGGGGAACACCCGAGAACGCGGTCACGACCTGGAAGCAGACCCAGGCCGGATCCAAGCCCTACAAGGGCTCGTTCAACGAGTGGCTGAACAACATCTACTCCCGCAACGAGGGCAACAACAAGCGGGGCAACGGGTTCGAGTCGGAGGTCGTGAAGTACTTCGACCTCGGCGGCGTGGACTGGATCTGCCAGAAGAACCTCCGCGACCTCAACCCCGAGCTGCACAAGGACCTCGAGCGGACCCTCGGCAAGGACGTGATGAAGAACGGTCGCGTCTTCGACGCGGTCAACCAGCGCACCCGAACCGTCTACGAGGTCAAGTCCGGGATCGGCTACGACGCCCGGCAGCTGAAGATCGACGCCGAACTCGTACGCCGTGGCTGGAAGGTCGTCTACATCAACGGGCAGGAGCCCGACGCGAAGACGGTCGCCAAGTACAAGGCCGCCGGCGTGAAGTACTACCGGCACGGCGCCACCCCGAATCCTCGCTTCACCGTCGGCACGTACACCCCGCGCAGCAACCAGCTGATGACGCCGGACCCGAGCCGCCCCTCCTTCGGCTCAGGCGCCGACATGGCCCGCAGGTCCGCGCCCACCCCTGAGGACGCCCGCCGCCAGATCGAGCGGGCACGCGGCCTGGTCCAGCAGCCCGGCAACGGACTCCGCAGCCCGGGCGGTGTCGACTTCTCCACCCTCGACATCTCGTACATCGGGCAGAC
>NZ_JBEXKG010000383.1:0-1629 GCF_040609555.1 Streptomyces sp. NPDC004658 | reverse complement strand
AGAAGCCGTTGTCTTTCCGAGAGCGGCGGGTCTGTTTCCGCTGGTCAGGTGTAGGGGCGGTGTTTCGGCGGGAAGGACGGGGTGTCGTGTCGTCTCTTCGGTGGAGGTGCCGGGATGCCGTCGGTGATGGGGTTGCTGGAGGAGCGTGAACGCGCCGCTCGGCAGCGGGTGGAGGCTCTCCAGGCCGAGCTGCGGGAGGCCGAGGCGGTGTGGGAGCGGTTCGTGATCGCCCGTGAGACGGTGGGTGAGGTTCTGGCGGAGCCCCGCGGAGGCGAGGACGCGGCGCCGGTCGTGGTGGCCGGCGAACGGCCGGTGCAGGTCAGACAGGCGGTGCCCGGCTCAGTCGTGCCGCACTGGGAGGAAGGGCTCGCCCCGGCGGTTCTCGCGCCGGACTACCGGCGGATCATGGACGTCCTGACCGGCGGGAACGGGAGGCTCGGGGAAGCGATGGACTGTCGTCAACTCGCGGCCGCCCTCGGGCTGGAGCCGGTCCCGGCGAAGGTGGAAGGGGTGCGGTCGAAGGCCAAGCGGCTGGCCGTGCGGGGCTGGGTGGCGGAGGATCGGCCGGGGCTGTTCAGCGTGCCCGTCGGGCGAGGCGGCGGCTCATGACCGTGCTCATCGCCCACTTGATCACCGCCTCCGAGGTGTCGGTGCGCGTCTCGTAGTCGCGGGCCAGCCGGCGTGAGTGCATCAGCCACGCGAATGTGCGCTCCACCAGCCATCTCTTCGGCAGCACGGTGAAGCCGCTGGTGTCGTCGCTGCGCCTGACCACGGTCAGCGCGATCCGCCAGGCGTCGCGGGCGAGGTCGACCAGGCGCCCGGTGTAGCCGCCGTCGGCCCACACCCGCGTGACGCGCCAGTGCCGCTCACGCAGCCGGGCCAGCAGTGTCTGTCCCGCGTCCCGGTCGGTGACCGAGGCCGCGGTCACCATCACGGCCAGCAGCAGTCCGAGGGTGTCCACCACGATGTGCCGCTTGCGGCCGTTGACCTTCTTCCCGCCGTCGAAGCCCCTGGTCACGGAAGGCACCGACGCGGCTGCCTTCACCGACTGCGCATCGATGATGCCGGCCGTCGGCTCCGCATCCCGGCCCGCATCCCGGCGGACCCGGTCGCGCAGCCGGTCGTGGAACTCGGCGGTCAGGCCCCTGTCCCGCCAGCGCCGGAAGAAGGCGTAGACACGGTCCCACGCGGGGAAGTCCGCCGGCATCGCCCGCCAGGTGATGCCGCCCGCGACCAGGTAGCGCACCGCGTCGACCATCTGCCGGTGGCAATAGCCCTCCGGCTGTCCGCCGTGGCCCTCCAGCCAGCCGGGCACCGGCATCGCGTCCCGTACGACCGCCCACTCCGCGTCGCTCATGTCCGATGGATACCTCGGTCGCCTGTACGGCCGGTCCGCAGCATTCCCGAACCGATGAGCGAGACAATCACACGACAGGGCAGCCGAGTTGGACGCCATCGGCGCCGGCACGGAAGACTGCAGCACCAGGGGCCTCCTGTTGCTCGGTTGGATTCGACACCCTCGAGCTGTGCGGGAGGCCCCGCTTTCATACCCGGTCGGCCACGAGATCACCCGACCGAGTCGACGACCTCGAACTCACGCCCACCATGATCGGTACGACAACGGCTTCT
>NZ_JBEXKG010000381.1:0-1650 GCF_040609555.1 Streptomyces sp. NPDC004658 | reverse complement strand
GGCGACCGCGCCCAGCACCGCGCCGACGGCCAGGACGAGCAGTCCTCGCAGCCACACATCGCGTCCGATCTGGGTGGCGAGGACGACGCAGGACAGGGCTCCGAGGACGGGGACGAGGGTCGGTGCCCGGAAGTGCTCCCGGGTGACCGCATCCCGGCGCAGTACGAGAAGTGCGGTGTTGACGAGGAAGAAGACCACCAGAAGCAGGAGGACCAGCGTGGAAGCCAGCGTGGACACATCGCCGGTCAGCGCGTGGAGCAGAGAAAGCGCCGTGGTGGCGGCGATGGCGGCCCACGGGGTGCGCCGGCCGGGAAGGACCTTGGTCAGGAAGCGGGGCAGCAGACCGTCCCGTGCCATGCCGTAGGCCAGTCGTGAGGACATGATGCCCGTCAGCAGGGCTCCGTTCGCTACGGCCACGAGGGCGATGGCGCTGAAGAGTTCCGTCGGGACTCCTCCCGCCGCCCGGACGACTTCGAGGAGCGGCCCGCTGGATTCCGTCAGCTTTTCGGTCGGTACCGATGCCGCGGCGGCCGCTCCGACCAGTGCGTACACCGCGCCGGCGGTGACCAGTGCGCCGAAGAGCGCTCGGGGATACGAGCGACGGGGGTCGAGGGTCTCTTCGGCCACGTTGACGGACGTCTCGAAGCCGACGAAGGAGTAGTAGGCGAGCACCGCGCCGCTCAGCAGGGCTGCCACGGGCCCTTCACGCGAGGTGCCCAGGTCCGTGAGCCTCGCGGTGTCTCCGTCGCCGCGCAGCACGATCCAGGCGCCGAGCCCGATGACCAGGAGCAGCCCGCTGACCTCGATGACCGTGGCGACGACGTTGGCCCGGGTCGACTCGCTGATGCCTCGCGCGTTCAGCAGAGCCAGGGCGGCGAGGAAGACGATCGTCACCAGCACTACGGGGAGCGTGACGAACTCGGACAGGTAGTCGCCGCCGAACCCTCGGGCGAGGGCGGCCACCGACACGACGCCGGCGGCGAGCATGCAGAACCCGGCCAGGAAGCCGAGGAAGGGCCCGTACGCCAGGGTGGCGTAATGCGAAGCGCCGCCCGCACGCGGATATTTGGTGACCAGCTCCGCGTAGGAGGCGGCCGTGAGCAGAGCCAGGCACAGGGCGGCGAGCAGGGGGGCCCACACAGCGCCGCCGGATTCCGCGGCGACTTGGCCCACCAGGACGTACACGCCCGCTCCGAGGACGTCGCCCAGGATGAAGAAGTAGAGCAGCGGGGTGGTCAGGGCCTTCTTGAGTGCGGGCGGGGAGTCCGACGGCGGGGGCTTGAGGGGGAGAGGTTTCACTCGATCCCGTATACCCGCCCCGGGGCCGAGCAGGCGCCGAGCCCCCCGGATGCCTGCCCAGGCGCAGGAGCAGGCATCCGGCGGCCCGTCTGCCCGGAGGCTGGGGGAGTCAGTCGGTGACGGTGAGGACGAGCTTGCCGCGAGTGCGGTTGGTCTCGCCGAGACGGTGGGCCTCGGCGGCCTCCTCAAGCGCGAAGGAGCGCTCCACCTCGACGCGGACCCCGCCGGAATCGACCAGCCCGGCGATCACGGTCAGGGCCGGGGAGTCCGGCTCCACCAGGAAGGGGCTGGTGCGCACCCCGGCCTGGCCGGCCACGGTGGCGAGGCGCTCCGAGACGCCGCCGGGAACCG
>NZ_JBEXKG010000380.1:0-1650 GCF_040609555.1 Streptomyces sp. NPDC004658 | reverse complement strand
GAGGAACGCGTAGTCGGTGTCGCCGAGGTCGTACGCATCCGGCTGTCCGGCTCGGCCGGCGCGGACCAGCCGTGCCGGGGCACGCTGCCGATGCCGTACACCAGCGCCAGCAGCGCGGCGGGCAGGGCGAGCGCGGTCGGCAGCTCGTACGGCCGGCCCGCGCGCGCCGCGGGCGGTTCCCCGGGGATCAGCCGCAGCCCGAGCAGGAGCAGGGCGGCGGCGACGGGGGCCGGGAAGGCGAACGTCCACCGCCAGCTCGCCTCGGTCAGCAGGCCCGACAGCAGCAGTCCCAGGGAGAAGCCGCTCGCGCCGAACAGGCTGTACACGGAGACGGCCCGGTCGCGGGCGGGACCCGCCGGGAACGTCGTGGTGATGATCGACAGCCCGGTGGGGGCGGTGAGCGCCGCGCACACGCCCTTGACCACCCGGGTGAGGATCAGGAACCACAGGGTGGTGGCCAGCGCGCCGGCCAGGGAGGCGGCGGCGAAGACGGTGACGGCGGCCAGGTAGACCCGGCGCCGTCCCAGCCGCTCCACGAGCCGGGTGCCGAAGAGGATGACGGCACCGAAGCCGATGGCGAAGCCGCTCATCACCCAGTGCAGCGAGGTCGGCGCCGGTCCCAGGTCGGCGCCGACCGACGGGAGGGCGACCACGGCCACCGACACCTCCAGGGCGTCGATGAGCATGTTGCCGGCCAGCACGATCAGCAGCCCCCACAGGCGGGCGCCGAGCGGACCGGTGCCCGCCGTTTCAGCCTCGGCGGCCGTCGCGCGCGTCGTCGGTGTCATCGTCCCCTCCCCTGGTCCCGGCCTCGTCCGCTCAGCCGACGAGGGTGCCGCCGCTGGCGTCGACGAAGGAGCCGGTGATCCAGCGGGCGTCGTCGGACGCGAGCAGCGCGACGATGTCGCCGACGTCGTGGGGTTCGCCGACGCGCTGGAAGACCGACAGCTGCGCCATCTGCTCGACGGCCTCCGGGATGTCGAAGACCGGGTTGCCGTTGCGGGTGATGCCCGGGGCGACGCTGTTGATCGTGATGCCGCGCGGGCCGAGGTGCTTGGCGAAGTGCAGCGCGAGCATCTCCACCGCCGCCTTGCTCATCGCGTAGGCGATCTCCTGGGGGTTGGCGGTCTTCGTCAGGCCGGTGGAGATGTTGATGATGCGACCGCCGTCCGGCATGAGCGTGAGCGCCCGCTGGATGATGAAGAACGGGGCCTTGGCGTTCACCGCCATGATCCGGTCGAACAGCTCGGGCGTGGTGTCCTCGGGGGCCACTCCGCCCATGACACCGGCGTTGTTGACGAGGATGTCCAGGTCGGTTCCGCCGGTGCGCTCCTTCAGGCCCTGCTCCACGGCGAGGAAGAGGTCGTGGACGTCTCCGGGGACGCCGAGTTCGGCCTGGACGGCGAAGGCCCGGCCGCCCTCCGTCTCGATCGTCCGGACGACGTCGGCTGCGGCCTCCTCGTTGCCGGTGTAGTGCACGACGACGAGTGCGCCCTCGCGGGCCAGGCGCAGGGCCGTCGCCCGGCCTATGCCTCGGCTGGAACCCGTGACCAGCGCGGTCTTACCCGTGAGCGTTCCCATGGTGTTCCTTCGGTCGGTGTGATGGCCGGCGCGCGCGCCGGGTGCGGTGACGGTGGGGGGCGAGTGGGG
>NZ_JBEXKG010000379.1:0-1714 GCF_040609555.1 Streptomyces sp. NPDC004658 | reverse complement strand
CAGGGCGTAGGCGTCCACGACCGCGCGCGGCGCCGTGGCGAACACGTGCCCGCGCACCGCCTGCCAGGCCGCCGCCGCGCTGAGGGTCATCGACAGGGCGCAGCACAGCAGGACGGCCGCCACGACGCACTGCCACACCCACAGGGCGACGACCGGCTCGCGGTCCGGCCAGTCGGCCCGGTCGAGCAGCCGCGGGGCGACGACGGCGGTCAGGGCGCCGAGCAGCAGCAGGGCCACGGGGACCATCATGGGCAGCACCCTATGAGCGCGAGGCCGCTCGGCGGTACGGTCCACGGCGCCGAAGTGACGCAGGCAACGCGTGCGTTCCGCCGTGCGGCGCCCGGGTATCCGGCTTCGGACGGTGAGGCGGGGGTTCGCGCGTTCCCGACCGTGACGCCCGCGCCCACGTCCTGCGGAGTCCGCCCGTCACATCGCCAGCAGCATCGCCACCATGCCGATCCCCATCGACAGCCGGCAGGCCCGGGCCAGCTCGGGGCGGTCGCCCCAGCCGGCCGGGCCCGCCGCGCCCGCCGGGGCGGGAGCGGGCACCAGCCGGGCACCGGCAAGCAGCACATAGCCCGTGAAGTACAGCAGCAGCGCACCGGTCAGCAGGGGCACACCGGTGCCGCCGTGCCCGTGGTGGGCGGCGGGCGGCGACGCGGCCATCGCCACGGCCATGTAGATCATCGCGGCGCTGCCCACCAGGTGGTGCAGATGGTGCGGGGCGCCGCGCGCTCCTCGGCGCACGGCCCACAGCGCGCGCAGGGCCGCCGCGCCGAACACGGCCGCGTACAGCGGCCATGCCCACCCCGGCGGCGTGAAGACCGCCGCGGGGACGGCCATCGCGGCCATGCCGAAGCCCATCAGCGCCTCGCCGCCCGCGGCCCGGCGCTGCTCCTCGACACCGCTGCGCATCCGCAGCAGGCAGTAGGCCCCGGTCAGCGCGCACAGCGCGACCAGCAGCCAGGCGATCGACACCGGTCCGTGCACGCGCACCTCCACGCTCGACGGTGGGTCGAGGGTGCGATGCCCGCTGCCGGCGGAGCGTACGCGAGCGCAAGGGGGTACACGGGGAGCATGCGTGGGAGCACGGCGGGTGACCAGGCCCTCGGCGCACTATTTCACGAGTAAAACACATGCTAAATTTGTGGGTATGAGCAGTGCGACCCCCCACCGTCTTCCCCTCGCCGCAACCCTCCGCCTCGGGCGCCCCTCCGACATCTGGTTCAAGCCCGCGCTGAGCGTGGTGGCCGCGGTCGCCCCGCCCAACCTGACCCTGCTCGCGCTCGGCCGCCTCGACCTCGCGATGTACACGATGGCCGGCTCCCTGTGCGCGCTCTACGGCCACAACCGGCCCTACGCCGCGCGGGCCCGCGCCCTGGCCTGGGTCGTGCTCGGCATGGTCGGCGGCCTCGCCGTCTCCCTGCTCGCCGCGGCGCTCACCACGAACGCCGTCGTCCTCGTCACCGTCGGCGCCGTCCTCGCGGCGATCCAGAAGACCGTGTGCGACGCCACCCGGATCGGACCGCCCGGCAACGTGGTCCTCACCTTCATCAGCTCCGCCTCGCTGTTCGCCCCGCAGACCCCCGGCCAGGTCCCCGGGCACGTCGGGCTGGCCCTGGCCGCCGGCGCCTGGGCCTGGCTGGTCGGCATGGCTCCCGGGCTGCTCCGCCCGCACGGCCCCGAGCGCCGTGCCACCGCCCAGGCCCTGAAC
>NZ_JBEXKG010000378.1:0-1752 GCF_040609555.1 Streptomyces sp. NPDC004658 | reverse complement strand
CGACGCTCGGGACCCGAGACCCAAGACCCGGGCCGCACCCCGTCCCGGTACCCACGAAAGAGTGAACGGCGCCTCTCGAAGCTCGAATCCCGGGTCCCGAACCTCAAAGCCCGAGACTTGAGACCCGGGGCGAGCACGACAGGGCTGGATAGGCCCGGGTGCGGTATGGGACGGAGCCGGGCAGCCCGCTTGACCGAAGGTCAGGTCACCGCTGAATCGCTGTCAGCAGCGACGATGGGTGCTGCTAAGATCCGCGAGAATTCGAACGTGGGGGGCCGCCGGAGGATTCGTACTCCCGGCATGGTGTTCCCTGCATGGCGCGCCCTCCCCGGTCGTTGCGTCTGCTCGCGCCTCGCGCGGCAGCCCGTCCAGGAGGACATGTGCCGCACAGCAACTCATCCCGCAAGCTCCTGGCCGGGGCGGTAGCTCTCGCCCTCGGCACGATCGCCGGACCCCTCGCGCTGCCTGCGCTCGCGGATTCCGCGACCGGCACCGGGACCGCGACGACCCGCCCGGACACCGAGGTCCAGGCCGCCGGCACTGCTGCGCTGCCTCCGGGTTCGAAGGTGATCATGGCCGGCGCGACGGGCTTCCTTGCGTCGACTCGCGCCTACGACCTGTTGTGGACCCGGTACGCCGACGGCTCGACCACCAACCTGGGCCGTAGCTATGCGCAGGTGCCGATGACCCGGTCCTTCGGTTCGGTTTCAGACGTGGTGGCACTCGAACAGGGCTACCTCGACAAAGCCGACCACCGGGTCGAACTGCACGACATGTCCACCGGAGCGGTTTCCGTTGTGGCGCTGGGTAAGTCCCGCAATTTCATAGGCTCCGTCGGTTCCACAGCGATGGCGTGTCCCTGGTCGGCCGCGCAAGGCGGCGACTGCAGCGAACTGCACCTGCTCAGCATCGTGGACGGCGTGCAGACCGACCGGACGGTCACCGGACTTCCCGATGACGCACGAACGGTGGGCGTGGAGTCCACCGCCCCGGGCTCCCTGGTGCTGTCCTACAAGGATCCCCTCGGCGCGGACACCGGCTTCTCCTACGCTGTGGTCGACCTCGCCTCCGGCGTCGCCACACCCTCGCACCTCGCCCCCTCGACCTTCGCCGCCGCAGCTCTGTCCCCGAAGCACCTCGCCACCCTTCAAGGCGGGGTGTGGCCGGCCACCTCGCGGTTGCGCGTGGAAAACCGAGGCACAGGCGAGGTGACGCAGATCGACACGCACCAGCACACGTCGCCACCCTTGGTGGGGCTGGTCGGGGACTGGGCCCTGTTCGGCTCCGGAACCGCGCTGTCAGAAGGGTCCACCGACGAGGACTTCTCTTTCCGGGCGGTACGGGTCGGCGGGGGCACCAGCCGCAAGATCCTGGACCACGCCACATCGCTTGCTGCCACCCCCGACGGTGCGCTGCTGGTGATGGGCGGCACCCTCGCCCAGGGCGAAGGCGTCTACCGGGTGACCCCCGGTGCTGACGGTGCGCCAGTGGTGAAGCTGGTCGCCGGTACCGGCGAGCCGGAGGGGATCACCCTGGTGAGTTCCGACGTCCCCGCAGTGGCCACGCTCGACACAGCGCCCTGGAAGGCGAGGTGGCAACTGTCGCGCTACAACGCGGAAGTGATCCTCACCCTCCGCAACACCGCCACAGGCGCCTCCGACACGTCGTACCTGTCTCCATCCGACGCCACCACCGGGCCGGTGGGGATGGACTATCACGGGCGGATACGCATGGACTGGACGGGGTGGACCG
>NZ_JBEXKG010000377.1:0-1884 GCF_040609555.1 Streptomyces sp. NPDC004658 | reverse complement strand
GCCTCGGGGGCCGGCGCGGCCACGCCGACGGGCCTGCCTGCGGGGAGAGCCGCACCCGCGGACGCGGCGCCGCGGCGATCACCGCAGGACCGGAGCTCAGGCCACGCGGGCCCGGTGTGTCCCGGCCGGTGGGGGCGCACTCGCATGGCACGCCCCTGACAGGAAAGATGGGCGGTGAGCGAACGATCCCACCGAGGAGGAACGGACTCATGGCGCACGAGCGCGCCGGCCGGCCGGCCGGTCCCGAGGACCTTGTGGACGTGGCCCGGCTGGTCACGGCGTACTACACGCTGCACCCCGACCCGGCCGACCCGGGACAGCGGGTGGCGTTCGGCACCTCGGGCCACCGCGGCTCGTCCCTGGCGAGCGCCTTCAACGAGGACCACATCGCCGCCACCAGCCAGGCCATCTGCGAGTACCGGGCCGCCCAGGGCACCGACGGGCCGCTCTTCCTGGGCGCCGACACCCATGCCCTGTCCGAGCCGGCCAAGGCCACCGCGCTGGAGGTGTTCGCCGCCAACGAGGTGACCGTCCTCATCGACGGCGCGGACGGCTACACCCCCACGCCCGCCGTCTCGCACGCCATCCTGACGTACAACAGAGGCCGCACCAGCGGCCTCGCCGACGGCGTGGTCGTCACCCCGTCGCACAACCCGCCCGCCGACGGCGGCTTCAAGTACAACCCGCCGAGCGGCGGCCCGGCGGCCTCCGACGCCACCTCCTGGATCCAGGACCGCGCCAACCAGATCATCACCGGCGGCCTGAAGGACGTGCGCCGCCTCCCGTACGCCCGCGCCCTCGCCGCGGACACCACCCAGCGGTACGACTTCCTCGGCACGTACGTCACCGATCTGCCGAGCGTCCTGGACCTGGACGCCGTCCGCGCCTCCGGCGTGCGCATCGGCGCCGACCCGCTCGGCGGCGCCTCCGTCGCCTACTGGGGCCGGATCGCCGAGCAGCACGGCATCGACCTGACGGTGGTCAATCCGCACACCGACCCCACCTGGCGGTTCATGACGCTGGACTGGGACGGCCAGATCCGCATGGACTGCTCCTCGCCGTACGCGATGGCCTCCCTCATCGAGCAGCGCGACCGCTTCCGCATCGCCACCGGCAACGACGCCGACGCCGACCGGCACGGCATCGTCACCCCGGACGCGGGTCTGATGAACCCCAACCACTACCTCGCCGTCGCCATCTCCTACCTCTACCGGCACCGCGACCGGTGGCCGGCCGCCGCGGGCATCGGCAAGACCCTCGTCTCCTCCACCATGATCGACCGGGTCGCCGGCGACCTCGGCCGCCGGCTCGTCGAGGTGCCGGTCGGCT
Organism: Streptomyces sp. NPDC004658; assembly: GCF_040609555.1. Classification (NCBI taxonomy): domain Bacteria; kingdom Bacillati; phylum Actinomycetota; class Actinomycetes; order Kitasatosporales; family Streptomycetaceae; genus Streptomyces; species Streptomyces sp. NPDC004658. The sequence continues at coordinate 555 of NZ_JBEXKG010000377.1, read as the reverse complement.
TCAAGTGGTTCGTGGACGGACTGATCGGCGGCGACCTCGGGTTCGGCGGCGAGGAGTCGGCCGGCGCGTCCTTCCTGCGCCGGGACGGGTCGGTGTGGACCACCGACAAGGACGGCATCATCCTCGCCCTGCTCGCCTCCGAGATCACGGCCGTCACGGACAAGACCCCCTCGGAGCACTACGCCGACCTGACGGCCCGCTTCGGCGCACCCGCCTACGCCCGCATCGACGCCCCCGCGACCCGCGAACAGAAGGCACTGCTCGGCAAGTTGTCGCCGGCGCAGGTCACCGCGGACACGCTGGCCGGGGAGGCGGTCACGGGCGTCCTCACCGAGGCACCCGGCAACGGCGCCGCGATCGGCGGCATCAAGGTCACCACCGAGAACGCCTGGTTCGCCGCCCGGCCCTCCGGCACCGAGGACGTCTACAAGGTGTACGCCGAGTCCTTCCTCGGCGCCGACCACCTGGCCCGGGTGCAGGAGGAGGCCCAGGCCGTGGTGCTGGGAGCGCTCGGCGGTTGAGCGGTCGGCGGGGCGGCCTCCCGGCCCGGGAGGC
>NZ_JBEXKG010000376.1:0-1911 GCF_040609555.1 Streptomyces sp. NPDC004658 | reverse complement strand
CGACCGCGGCCGTCGCCGCCACGAGCCGGGCCGGCGCCGACCGCGCGGTGAGGGCGAGTGCCAGCAGCCCGCACCGCGCCGAGGCGAGCAGGGTGGCTCCGAGGACGCCGTGGGACAGCCCGGTCCAGTAGCGCGGGGCGTGCGCCGTCCCGCACAGGAACACCAGCAGCGCGGCGCACCGGGCCGCCCACGCGCAGGCCCTCGGCGTCCGGTCGGGCCCGGCCCGGTCCGCGTCGGCCTGTCGTTTCTGCGCCCGCCCTTCCGCGACGGAGCGCGGCGGCTTCACCCGGCCTTCGACGAGGAGGCGCCGGGTCTTCACCGGCCCACCCGCAGCCGGCCGGCCCGCCGTCGCCGGCCCACCCGCAGCCGGCGCTCCCGCCTGCGCCGGCCCTTCCGTGGGGCACCGTCCCGCCGCTGGTTCCTCCGGTACGGCCACCGGTGCCACGGCGGCGGACGCCGACCACTCCTCGGCGCCGCCCGTCCCCCGTTCCGCGGCCAGCCGTCCGATCAGCTCGGCGAGTTCCTCCACCGGCCGGTGCACCGCCACCGCCCGCACGGCGGCTTCCGCGCAGCGGGGTTCCACCGGGCTGCGGTGCAGCAGCTGCACCAGCCGGGAGACGTCGTCCAGGGGGCGGCCCTGAGCGGCGGCCCGGATCGCCTCGTCGGCGCTGCCGCTGTCCCGGGGAGGTTCGGTCAGCAGCGCCACCAGACGGGTGACGTCCTCCACCGACCGGTCGACCGCGACCGCGCGCAGCACGTCGGCCGTCATCCGGGCCGGCTCGGGCGAGCGCTCCAGCAGCGTGATGAGCTGGACGACGTCCTCCACCGGGCGGTCGGCGACGGCCGCGCGGACCAGGCCGCGCAGGGGGTCGCCGTAGGCGGGTTCCCCGACGGGAAGCGGCGCCGCGGGCCGCGTCACGAGGTGCGGGGACGAGCTGGGGACGCCGGGGACAGCCGGTGCCGGGGATATCACCGAGTCGTCGGGACGGGGGGATGAAGAGCAGGTCGTCATCTCGGCTCCAGGAGAAGGGTGCGACCGCACCTGCGCCCCGTCTGCGGTCGCCGCGTTACGGAGTCCATTACTAGGAGCGGGCCCGCGGGCCCGCCACTCGGGCGGGCCACTGGTGTGAGCCGGCCCGGTGCCCCCCGCGGCGGTCCCCGGCCTCCGGCCGGTACGCGCCCGCGTCTCCTCTCCACCCCGCCCAGGTGCGTTCCGCGCGTCTGGTGGCGCATTCTTGCTGTGTCATCCACCCGGAGCCGCACGGGACGAGGTAGGGCCGATGGCCGGGAGCGACGAGCAGGCGGTCCGTACGCGGGCCCGGCTGACCGCGTTGCTGGCCGACGTCTCGACCGGCGCCCTCAGCGCGGCCGGCGGCCGGGTGGCGGGCGTGTATCTGCGCTCGCGCACACCGGGCCTGCTGCGCCTGGCGGTGCTCACGGGGCTGCCCGGTCCGCTGTTCAGGTCCTGGTGGCGGCTGCACATCGACCGGCCGTTCCCGGTCGCCGACGCCTACCGGCTCGGCATCCACGTGGTCCTGCCGAACGCCGCGGAGACCATGCGCCGGTATCCGCAGTTCGCGGCCGGTCTGCCCTTCCCGTTCGGGTCGGTGCACGTGCCGGTGCCCGGCGGAACCGGGCCGCTGGGGGTGCTCACGGTGCTGCACCCGGCGGTGACGGACACCGTGGACGACCTGCTCGACCGGGAAGTGCTCGGCCGGCTGGCCGAGGGCCTGGGCGCCGAACTGCTCGGCCTGGCCGGCGGCGACGAGAGTGCGATCGTCTGGGACGGCGAGCCCCTGTGCGTCCGGCCGCCCGCCGGCCGGCCCGCCCAGGCCGCCGTAGGACGCTTCACCTGCGACCCGGCGACCTCGGTCGTCCGCGCGGACGACCGGTTGCACGCCCTGCTCGGGC
>NZ_JBEXKG010000375.1:0-2010 GCF_040609555.1 Streptomyces sp. NPDC004658 | reverse complement strand
GCGTTCCCGGACCGGCGGCCGGCCCTCGACCATCGTGTAGAGCAGCGCGCCCAGCGCCCACAGGTCGGCGGCCGGGCCGATGCGCTCGTCGCGGGCCTGCTCCGGTGAGGCGTACGACGGTGCCGTCAGCCGCGGCACGAGCGTCGCGCCCGCCACCCCGAACCCGGTGACGACGACCGGGCCGGTGTCCCGCACGAAGACCTGGCCGGGGCTCAGCTCGCCGTGCGTGATGCCCTCGTCGTGCGCGGCCTGCAGCACGTCCAGCAGCTCCAGGCCCAGCCGGGCCGCCCGCAGCGGGTGGAACGAGCCCTCCTCGGCGAGGAGTTCGCCCAGCGGCGTGCCGTCGACCCACTCGGTGACCGTCCACAGGGCGCCCGCCTCCACCACGGCGTCGACGACCGCCGCCACCTGGCCGGGACGCAGCAGGCGCATGGTCTCCGAGGTGCGCACGACCCGGGCGGTGACGCGCCGCGCGGTGTCCTGGTCGGCGGGCTCCGGCAGGGCGGTCTGCGCCACCAGGCGGGGCTGCTCCGCCGCCAGGTCCTCGGCGTACCACCACAGGCGGTTCGTCTCGCGGGAGAAGACCTCCAGGAGCCGGTACCGTCCGGCGACCAACCCGTGTGCGGAGACGTGCGCCTTGGCCATGGTCATCCCTCGCTGAAACCCCTGCCTCGTCTTTCCCAGAGGTACGCGGGGCGAGCGGGGGTGCGTTCAGGGGCGCGTCCAAAAGCTCTCACATTCCGAAAGCTCCCACGGCGGGGTCCTCACAGCGGGGTCCTCATGGGGTCCTCACGGCGGGTCGTCACAGCAGCCCGAAGCGCGCGGCCCAGTCGGTGAGTTCCCGGGGCGTCGTGTTGCCCCCGCACACCACGAGCCCGATCCGGGCGCCGTCGCCGACCCGCTCCACCACCTGCCGGGCCGCCGGCAGCAGACACCCCGCGGCCGGCTCGGCCCACACCTTGGCGTGCTCGGCGAGATCCAGACAGCCCCGCACGGCCTCCCGGTCCGGGACCACCAGCACCTCCTCGACGAGCGCGGACACATGGTCGTACGTCAGTCGCGACACCGAGGGCGCGCTCAACGTGCTCACCAGCGAGGAGAGCGGGACCTGCACCGGGCCGCCGGCCTTCAGCGCGCCGGACATCGCCTCCGCGCCCTCGGTCTCCACGCCCCATACGCGCACCCCCGGCCACCGGGCGCGCAGGGCCGCCGCGACCCCGGCGATCAGTCCGCCGCCGCCCACGCTGACGACGACGTCCGTCAGCTCCCCGGCGTCCTCGGCCAGCTCCAGCCCCACGGTGCCCTGCCCGGCGATCACCACCGGGTCGTCGAACGGGTGGACCAGGGTCAGGCCCTCGTCCCGCAGCCGCGTCACCAGCTCGAAGGCGCTGTCCATGCCGTCGGTCAGCCGGACCACCGCCCCGGACTCCTCGGCGAGCGCGAGGGAACGCGCGGGCGCGGTCCGCGGCATGACCACGGTCGCCTTCACATCGAGGGCCGCCGCCATCGCCGCGAGCGCGATCCCGTGGTTGCCGCCGCTCACCGCGACCACGCCCGCCGCCCGCTCGGCCTCACTCAGCGACAGCAGCTTCGCCGTGGCCCCGCGGGCCTTGAACGAGCCGGTGCGCTGGAGCAGTTCGAGCTTGGCTGTGACGGGGACGCCGAGCAGCGCGCCGAGGCCCGGGCTCGGTACCGTCGGCGTGCGGACGACGTGCCCGGCGATCCTCCGGGCGGCGGCTTCGATGTCCGAGATCTCGATCACGGTGCTTCACCCTTCCGGCGCGGCTCGGGACCGTGCCTCACGCACCTTGACCCGCCGGGAGGCCGGAGGTCAACGCCGTTCCGGTCATGGCCACAGCACGCGGCCCACCAGGCACTCCAGCAGCTCCCTCAGCCCCCGGGCCCCGGCCGGCACCGGGAAGGTCTCCCTCCGCTCCCGTGGACCGCCGCCCGCGGGCCTCGCCGAGCCCCTCGCCCGGCTCGGCCCGCCGTCGCGCACCGGGAACACGG
>NZ_JBEXKG010000374.1:0-2034 GCF_040609555.1 Streptomyces sp. NPDC004658 | reverse complement strand
CTTCGCAACGTCAGCGGCGTTCGTGCCGGCCCGGCGGACGACCGGCTCGCCGGGGTGCGCCCGGCGGCCGACTGGGCGGAACGCGACGGTCACGCCACGCTCCTCGGCCCGGCCCCGTACGACGCCGCCTCCGGGACGGCGCCGGACGGGACCCCGGCCGGCACCACGGCCCCGGCGGCCCGGCCCGACGGCGGCCTGTCGGTCTACCTGATCGATCCCGACGGTCTGGCCTCGCCCGTCCTGCTCACCACCGAGACCCACGCCGCCTCCCTGCGCGCGTGCGACCTCAGCCACGACGGCACGCTCGCGCTGCTGCGCCGGGGGCCGCGCGGACGGCGCGAGGCGGTCGTCCTGCGCACCGCCGACTCGGTGACCACCCTCGCCGTGCCGGTCGCCGACGGCGACCCGTGGATCGGCCGGTTCTCTCCCGAGGGGCGGACGCTGTGGCTGCGCAGCAACGACGACCGCGAGTACGCGGCACTCCTCGCGGTGGCACTGGACGCCGACGGCGGCCCGCACGCGGTGTCGGTCGCGGCGGAGCGCGCGGGAAGCGACCTCGAACTCCTGGCACTGGCCCACGACGGCCGCACCGCCGCGCTCGCGTGGAACGTGCGGGGCGCGAGCGAGCTGGAACTCGTCGAGACCTTCCCGACGGCGCGGACACCGGACGCGACGGGCCCGGCACGGCCCTTGCGCCTGCCCCACGAGGTCGTCACGCGCGTGACCGCCGCCGGTGCCGGGCGCCTGCTGCTCGCGCTGTCGGGGTCGCAGCGCCGGCCGGGCGTCTGGTGGGCCCACGAGGGAGTGTCCCTGCTGCGCACGCCCTGGTCCTCCCGGGACGAGGACGCCGTCGGGCCGGGCCGCCCGCCGGTACGACCCGTCCCCGTGCGCCTGACCGCGCGGGACGGGCTGCCCCTGAGCGGCTGGTACTACCGGGCGCCGGGGCGCGCCCCCGACGAACCGGCGCCCTGTGTGATCCACCTGCACGGCGGACCGGAGGAACAGGAACGCCCGGTGTTCAACCCGCTGTACCACGAACTGGTCGGACGCGGCCTGGACGTCTTCGCCCCCGACGTCCGGGGCTCCCTGGGGCACGGCCGTTCGTTCGTCGACGCCGACCTGGGAGCGGGCCGCTTCGCCGCCCTCGACGACGTCGCGGACTGCGCGGTCCACGCGGTCGCCGCGGGCCCCGCCGACCCCACCCGGCTCGCGGTCATGGGCCGCTCCTACGGCGGCTACCTGACGTTCGCCTCCCTCGTCTGGCACCCGGACCTGTTCCGCACCGGAGTCGCCGTCTGCGGCATGTCCGACTTCCTCACCTTCTTCGCCGGTACGGAGCCGTGGATCGCGGAGTCGGCGGCGCACAAGTACGGCCACCCGGAGCGCGACCGCGAACTGCTGCGCGCCCTGTCGCCGATGAGCCGCATCGACGCGCTGCGCGTCCCGCTGCTGGCCGTCCACGGCGAACACGACACCAATGTGCCACCGGGGGAGTCCCAGCAGTTCGTGCGGGCCGCACGGGAACGGGGCATCGACGCGGAACTGCTGACCCTGCACGACGAAGGGCACGACTTCCTGCGTGCGGACAACCGCCGCCTGTTCCGCCGCGCAGCGGCCGACTGGATGCAACGGCACCTCCACCCGTGAACCCGCCGCCTCGCCGGGGGTGAGCGGCGGTGCCTGAACGAGGCCGCGGTGGGCGCCGTATCTGTGGATGCGGGCCGCGCGAGCCCCGCCCCCGCCCACGGGACGGAAGGAGAGCCAGGTGCCGACACCGCCCGACCCCGAACCGCCGCCGCCCGGACCGGTCCTGGAGCCGGTCCGGGTCGTGCGCCTGCGCCGCTTCGACGCCCTCGCGGAACTCATGCGGGAGATGCGACCCGATCCGGTGACCGACGAGGACGACACCCGGGAACTCCCGCCCGTGCCCGCCTCGGCCCCTCCCCGCTCCGTCACGCCCGCGCCGGTCACGCGGCCCCCACGGGCTCCGGCCACGGCCGCCCCCGGCGGGGGCCCGGGCCGGCGGCGGGCGGC
>NZ_JBEXKG010000373.1:0-2050 GCF_040609555.1 Streptomyces sp. NPDC004658 | reverse complement strand
GTCGGCGGGTGGCCGTGCGGCGGGCGGGGCGGCGCGCTCGCCCTGCCGGGCCTCGTGCACCCGGGCGGCGGCCCGGGCGCCCGCCCGGTACGCGGCGATGGCTCCGGCCCGGGCTGCCCGGATGTCCGCACCGCTCTCCAGAGCCGGCCGGCCCGCCGCACCGGAGGCGCCGGTCGCGCCGGGCGCCGGGAGCCCTCCGGCCGCCCTCGCCTGGATGGCGGCCCGCCGCGCGGCCTCGGGATCGACGTCCGCGGCCACCCCGCTCGCAGGCACCCCGGCACCGGCGGAGGCCTCAGCAGCTCCCGCACCGGGAGCGACCCGCGCGGTTCCGCCCCCGGCGGGACCCGGCTCGGCTCCGAAGCCCTCTCCCCCGTCGCCGTCCGTGCTCTCGGGAGCCGGCACCGGGTCGTATCCGCACAGCGCCTCCTCCGCCGCGCCGGCCGCGAGGCCCGTCAGCATCACGCGGCCGTCCTCGCAGACGAGGACCGTGCGGACGGTGATGTTGCGGTGCACCCAGCCATGGGCGTGCAGCACCCGGAGCGCCATGAGCACGTCGGAGGCCACCTCGGCCGCCCGGTACGGCGTCAGCGGTCTCTCGGTGAGCAGAGCGGCCAGCGGACGCGCGTTCACCAGCTCGCTGACGATCCACAGGGAGCCGCCCTCGGCGAACACGTCGAAGAGCTGGTCCAGCCGGGGGTGGTCGGGGATGCCGGCCGCCGCCTGCGCGGCCTCGACGGCGCGCCGCACCGCCGGATCGGCGGGCCGGCGGGTGGCCGTCCTCGCGTCCGGCGCCCGGCGGGAGGCGCGCTCCCGTGCGGTGAACCCGTCCGGCAGCCCCTCCGCGTCGAGCACCTCGGCCTCGACGACCTCGGGCAACGGCACCTGCCGGACGAGGACTTCCTGGCCGCTGTAGGTGTCGAAGGCGCGGGTCTCCGTGAGTTCGTACTCGTCGGACGGCGGCAGTGGCAGGCGGTAGCGGTCGGCGAGCACCCGACCCGCGTAGTCGTCCACTTTGCCTCCCCCGGCCGCCCGGTTGGTCAGATCCGTTCGCCTCACGACCCGTTTCGCACAAGCGTACGGCCGCACACGGTCCGCGACCCTTCACGATACGTGCCGGAGGCAACCCGCATTGAGAGGATGACGGATTCTCACGTACCAAACCGGCGCACGGCGCCTACGACTTGGGTTCGAAGGATCCCGTCAACGTCTTCCAGGTGTCCTTGCGCAGTTCGCCGTGCCAGTCGGCGTTCTTCGCGGTGTACATCAGCGCGTAACCGAGGTGGTCGTTCACCACGAACCCCCGGTCGATCGTGCGGTACTCGGTGCCGCCCTCGACGTAGGTGAACTCCCAGTCCGCGGTGTTCCAGCGGCGGTAGTCCACCTTCTCGATACGGATCTTGTGGTACTGGGAGCGCACCATGTAGCGCTCCTGGTTCTTCCAGTCCGCCACCGGATCGTCCTTGGGCGTGCCGGTCCAGGCGACGAGCAGCTTCTGCCCGCCCGGCCCGGTGTAGCGGTCACCGGCGGCCCCGGTGGACTGGTACGCCCACCCCTTGGGCAGCCCGATCGAGTACCCCTGGCCGCCCTTGCGGGTGGAGACCGCCGGAGCGCTCCCCTCCTTCGAACCGGAGGAGCCGGAGCCGCCGGCGGAGTCGGAGCGGGTGCCGGAGCCGGCGGACCGGCTCGCCTCGGCGTCCGTCGACGACCCGGTGGTCGCGGCGGCCGAGCCCGCCCCGTCCGTCCGGGTCCCGGTGTCCGTGCCGTCGCCCGTTCCCTTGTCCTGCTTGGCGGACGCGCCGGCACTGGTCGCGGCCTTGGCCCCGTCGCTCTTGCCGCCCTCGCCGTCGCCGCCGCCCAGGGTGAGGGCCAGCACGGTCCCGAGCACGGCGAGCACGACCACCACGGCGATGATCACCAGGGTGCGCCTGGGCACCACGTCGGTCAGCGGCGCCCTGGGCACCGGCCGCGTCGGCAGGTCCAGGTCCGGCGGCGGCACCACGGGCCAGCCGGAACCCTGCTTGGTCGCGCCGGAGTTCGGCACCCCGGCGGC
>NZ_JBEXKG010000372.1:0-2110 GCF_040609555.1 Streptomyces sp. NPDC004658 | reverse complement strand
CCCGCATGGCCGCCGCCATGTCCGGCGGCAGCTGGGCGGCCACGTGCCGGGCCAGCCCGGCCGGCAGCCGCTCCGCCAGTGTGCTCACGACCGCGTGCGCGGCCCGCTCGGCCGTCCCCCGGTCGGGCAGCTGGGCCAGCGCCTGCACCTTTCCGATCATCTCGTCGTGCCGCATGAGACCGGTCCCTTCCGCACGAAGTGCCGACGCTGCGCCCGCCCCCGGGCGCAGCGGCACCGGTCGAGTACCCCGCGCCGCCGTCCGGTCACGGCGACCGGCCGCCATCGCCGCCGTCCGGTTCGGCCGCGTTCAGTTTTCCGTCGCCTGCTGGGTCCACGTCCACGCGTACTGCAGCCAGTCGGCCACCGTCAGGGCGCCGAAGCCTCCGCACACCAGGCGGGTGAAGCGGGGCGCCGCCGCGTAGGAGCACACCAGGGCCCCGGTGGTCCAGGCGGCTACGCAGAAGGGGCAGGACACCAGGTCGCCGACCGCGCGCCGGAGCCCGTCACCGCGGGGCTCGTCCATGACCTCGCTCGCCTCGCCCTGGCCCGCGCGGCGGGTGAACGGCGCCCGCAGGAAGCTGGTGACCTTGTCCCTGGCCAGCACCCGCGACGTCTTGTAGGCCGCCGCGCCCAGCAGTGCCACGTCCCAGGGCGGCACCTGCTGCGGCAGGCGGACGCCCCGGCGCCGGGCCAGCAGCGCGAAGGCGCCGGTGCCCGCCAGGAACACGGCGGCGAGGGCGGCGTAGCCGCCCAGCGGGACCTCGTCCTGGTCGTCGTAGCGTGCGGCGTCCGTGCTCATGCGGCCTCCAGCGTCCCGGTGCGTCTTCGGTCCTGCCCAGGGCGGGCAACGAGTTCCCCGGTGCGGGGTGGCGACACGTGACCTCCGGGTCCGCCGGGAGTATCGTATTCATCGAATGATGAATTAGCCGGACGATGACATACGCCGAGCCGCTGCTCTCGACCGGGAAGGGCAGGACCGCCATGGAGAAGACCACGTGCTGTGTCGTGGGGGGCGGCCCCGCGGGCATGGTGCTCGCCCTGCTGCTGGCCCGCGCCGGGATCGCGGTGACCGTGCTGGAGAAACACGCCGACTTCCTGCGCGACTTCCGCGGGGACACGGTCCACCCGTCGACCCTGGCGCTGCTGGACGACCTCGGTCTGGGCGAGGAGTTCGCCCGGCTGCCGCAGCGCCGGGTCCGCACCGTCCAGCTGCCGCTGGGCGCCGGCCGCTCGCCGGTCACCGTCGCGGACCTCTCCGCGCTGCCCGGTCCGCACGACTACGTGGCGATGGTGCCCCAGTGGGACCTGCTCGACCTCCTCGCCGACCAGGCCCGCCGCGAGCCGTCCTTCGAGCTGAGGATGAACACGGAGGCCACCTCCTTCATCGTCGAGTCCGGACGGGTCACCGGGGTGCGCTACCGCACCTCCGACGGCCGCACCGGCGAGCTGCGCGCCCTCCTCACCGTCGCCTGCGACGGCCGGGGGTCGCTGGCCCACTCCCTGCCCGAACTGGGCCTGCACCGCTTCCGCTGCCCGATGGACGCCTGGTGGTTCCGCCTGCCGCGGCACGAGGGCGACCCGAGCGGGCTCGTCGCCGGCGCCGGCGAGGGCTTCCTGGCCGCGATGATCGACCGCGGCGACTACTGGCAGTGCGCCGGGCTCATCCCCAAGGGCACCGACGCCGAGCGCCGTGCCGCCGGCCTGGACCGCTTTAGGGCCGACTTCGCCGACGCCGTCCCCTGGATCGCCGACCGGACGCACACCCTGCGCTCCTGGGACGAGGTGAAGCTCCTCGACGTGCACCTGGACCGGCTGCGCCGCTGGCACCGCCCCGGCCTGCTGTGCATCGGCGACGCCGCGCACGCCATGTCCCCGGTCTTCGGCATCGGGATCAACCTCGCCGTGCAGGACGCCGTGGCCACCGCCCGCCACCTGGTCGCACCCCTGCGGCGCGGCACCGTGGGGCTGCCCGACGTACGGGGCGTGCAGCGCCGCCGCCGCCCCACCACGGTCGTCACCCAGGCGTTGCAGCGGGCGGCCCACGCCCGCGTCATCGCGCCGGTCCTGCGCGGCCGGCCGCCGCTGGGCAGCGCGGAGCGGGCCCGGCGCC
>NZ_JBEXKG010000371.1:0-2141 GCF_040609555.1 Streptomyces sp. NPDC004658 | reverse complement strand
GCCACCGACCGCCGCCAGGGCCCGGGCACGCCCCCGCCCGGCCCCGCCCACGGCGGCGGCCCGGCGGGCGGGGGCTACGACTCCGGGACCTCGGCCACCGGCTACGGACCGGGCGAGGCGGGGCAGGGCTACGGCTCCGGGACACCGGCCACCGGCTACGGCTCCGGGGCACCGGCTCCCGGCTACGGCTCGGGTACGCCGAGCGAGGGCTACGGACCGAACTCCTCCGGCCAGGGCTACCGCTCCGGTGGTGCGACGGCCCCGTACGGTTCCGGAACCGCCTCCGCGTACGGGGCAGGATCGCCCGCGCCGGCATCCGACCCGCATTCCGTCGGCGCGTTCACGGTCCGGGGACCGGCACCCGCCCGGCCCCGTCGGCGGCTGCGCACCCTCGCGCTGGTCGTCGCCCTGGCCGCGGTGCTGGGCGGCGCCGGGGCGGTGGCGATCCAGCAGTGGGGCGGGCGGGACACCGGGGCGAGCGGTGACGTGAGCCCGGCGCCCGCCGACAGCGCGACGGCCGGGTCCGACGGCGCGATCCCGGCGGGCTGGAGGACGTACCACGACCCGCTGGGCTTCAGCCTCTCCCTGCCCAAGGGCTGGAAGCGCAAGGTGTACGGCATCCAGGGCGACCTCAAGCAGATCGACTACACGCCCGACGACGGCAAGCACTTCGTCCGCATCGCCATCGACGGCTCACCGGACTTCGCCGACCCCCTCTCCCACCAGCAGGACCTGGAGCAGCAGCTCCAGCGGCTGGTCGACTACCGGCGCGTCACGATGAAGGAGAACATCTACCGCGACCGCAAGGGCGCCCGGTGGGAGTACACCTGGACCGCGCTGAAGAAGGACCCGCCGTACGTCCCCGGGCCGCGGCACGCGGTCGAGGAGACGTACTTCTCGCGCCAGGGCACCGAGTACGCCCTCTACATGTCCTCGCCGGCCGAGGACTGGGCCACGACCAGCAAGCAGTTCACCTGGGTGCTGCGCGGCTGGCAGCAGCCGGACGGGGGCTGAACAGGCCCCGGCGCCCGCCGAGTCGGCTGAAATTGGCAGGCCGACCGGTGTGTCTTGGCCGGTCGGTGTCCCGGGGGGCACGGGTCCCGTGCGGCATGATGGGCGCATGGGGACCGAGGGAGCCGGCTTCCGGCTGATCGCGGGCCGTTACCGCCTGGAGGAACGCATCGGGCGCGGCGGCATGGGCGTCGTGTGGCGGGCGAGCGACCAGGTGCTGGGCCGTCAGGTGGCGGTCAAGGAGCTCCTGCCCGACGACGCGCTCCCGGACGACGACGCGCGCCGCCGCCGTGACCGCACGCTCCGGGAGGCGCGCGCGGTCTGCCAGTTACGGCACCCGCACATCATCGTCGTGCACGACGTGGTGGAGCAGGACGAACGGCCCTGTCTCGTCATGGAGTTGATCGACGGAGGTTCCCTCGCCGACCGGATCGACCGGCACGGACCGGTCGACGCCGTCGAGGCCGCGCGGATCGGCATCGCCCTGCTGAGCGCGGTGCGCACCGCACACGAGGCGGGGGTGCTGCACCGGGACATCAAGCCCGCCAACGTCCTGATCGAGTCGGGCACCGACCGGGTCGTCCTCACCGACTTCGGCATCGCACAGGTCGAGGGCGCCACGACGCTCACCGAGACCGGCTCGTTCGTAGGCTCGCCCGAGTACACCGCCCCGGAGCGGATGTCCGGGCTGCGCACCGGTCCGGAGTCCGATCTGTGGTCGCTGGGCGCGCTGCTGTGCACGGTGCTCAGCGGCGAGTCGCCGTTCCGCCGCGACTCGCTCGGCGGCATCCTCCACGCGGTCGTCTCCGACGACATCCGCCCGCCGGCCGAGGCCGAGCCGCTGCTGCCCGTCGTCCTCGGACTGCTGGAGCGCGACCCGGACCGGCGGCTGGGCGCCGCGGATGCCGAGCGGATGCTGTGGACGTATCTGGAGACCGGCCGGACGCCGCCCGCGCCGGGCGATCCGGGCGCGGCCGGAGCGCACGGCGGCGGGCTCATCCACCGGATCGGCGGGAGCCTCGCGCCGAGGTCCACGACACCGCACGGGCCGGCGCCGTGGGACCCGTCCCACGGCGGACCGCTGCCGGCCACCCCGGTCCGGCCGCCGCTCGAACCGCCCCCGGCGCGCT
>NZ_JBEXKG010000370.1:0-2153 GCF_040609555.1 Streptomyces sp. NPDC004658 | reverse complement strand
GCCCGGGAACGCTCCGCTCCGCGGGCCGCGTCCAGTACCTGCTCCGCCGTCAGGGGCCGGCACCGCTCGTGCGGGAGGCGGTCCGGGGCGGCTCAGCGGTACGCGGTCCGGGCAGGCGGCGCCGTTCCGCGGCCGGTCGGCTCGCGGCAGGCCCGGGACTGTGTGACAGCCGTGGCACAGCTGGGCCACGATCGCCAACAGCTGCCCGGCGCACGCAAGTTGCCGCCTAGCATGAGATCGACGGGTGGTCCGGCGATGCCTGGGGGAACGTGTGGTGCTGGCAGGGGTGGCGGCACGGCTCGGCTGCGCGGTGGCGGTGTGCGGCGCGGTACTGGCCGGCTGTACCTCCGGTGGGGACGCATCCCGCGGACCGGCGGCCGGGACGGCGGCCCAGGGCGCGGCGAGCGCCCGTCCCTCGCCGACCGCCGTGGTCGACGTCGACCCCGCCAAGGTCCCGACGACCGCGGCCGGGGCCGCCGCCCTGATCCGCGATGTCCTCGCACAGCCCTCCGCGTTCGGCCCGGACGCGGTCCGCCGCAGCCCGTACGAGAGCGACCCCCGGCGCTGGGCGGTGCTCGGCGACGACTGCGTCTGGCGGCAGCGGGCGCTCCCGAAGGACGTCCTCGCCTCCCTGACCCGCCATTACGAGATCCCGGCGAGCGGCGGCCGGGGGCCGCTCACGCTCAGCGCCGTCGTCACCGTGCACCGGACCGCCGAGCAGGCCGACTGGGAGAACGCCGAGGTGCTGGAGGAGATGCTGCGCTGCCCCTCCCAGTTGCTGCGCTCCGGCGAGGTGCTCACCGACCTGAACGACGTCCCGAACGCCCTCGGCGACTCCGGGAACGACTACGCCGACGACACCCTGACCGAGACCGGCGCCTACACCAGCGACCGGCTCGGCGGTCCCCACCCGTACGTCTGGGAGCAGACCCGTATCGGCCCGGTCACCGTCGCGGTCTCGGCCAAGGGCGCCAAGGGCTGGTCCAGGACCGACCTCTTCGACCGGCTGAGGGACCCGCATACGAGGATGCGCACCGAACTGCGGCGCGAGATCGAGCGGGACGCCCCGGACCGGACCGGCTCGCCCTCGGCGTCCGGGTCGGCCGTCACGAAGGGCGGCCGCCGATGACCGAGAGGCTCACCCCCGCCGACCCGGCCCGGATCGGCGGCCACCGGCTGCTCGCCCGGCTCGGCGCGGGCGGCATGGGCGTGGTATACCTCGGCCGTGCGCAGTCCGGGGAGCTGGCCGCCGTCAAGGTGATCCTGCCGGAGTACGCCGACCAGCCCGAGTTCCGCGCGCGGTTCCGCCGTGAGGTCGCCGCCGCCCGGCGCGTGGACAGCCCGTGGGCCGTACCCGTGACCGGCGCCGACCCGGACGCTCCCGCGCCCTGGCTGGCCACCGCGTTCGTGCCCGGGCCCTCGCTCGCCGAGGCGGTCGCCGCCTGTGGTCCGCTGCCGCCGCGCGGGGTGCGTGTGCTCGGCCGGATGCTGGCCCGGGCGCTGAGCGCCGTGCACGAGGCGGGCCTCGTGCACCGCGACGTCAAGCCCGGCAACGTCCTCCTCGCCCTGGACGGCCCGCGCCTGATCGACTTCGGCATCGCGCGCGCGACCGAGGAGACGGCCCTCACCTCGGCCGGCATGGTCGTCGGCACCCCCGGCTTCCTGGCGCCCGAACAGGCGCGGGCACAGCCCGCCACCCCCGCCGGTGACGTCTTCTCCCTCGGCTGCCTCCTCTCCTACGCCGCCACCGGCCGCCCGCCCTTCGGCACCGGGGCCGTGGACGCCCTTCTCTACCGCACCGTGCACGACGAGCCCGACCTCGACGGCCTCCCCGACGACCTGCGCGAGCTGCTGGAGCGCTGTCTCGCCAAGGACCCGGCCGCCCGGCCCACCGCCCGCGAGGTGGACGAGGCGCTCGGCGTGGACGCTCCCGCCGGCACCGACGACTGGCTGCCCGACGACGTCGTACGGCTCATCGCGGACCGCTCCGCCGCGATGCTCGCCCTGCCGGACATCGAGGCGACGGCCCTCGACGCGACAACGGCCGAGCGGTCGGCGGGAGTTCCCGAGGACGAACGGCCCACGGACGTTCCCGAGGACGCGCCGCGGCGCCCGGGCAGCCGCCGCCGCTCCCTGCTCCTCGGCGGCGCGGC
>NZ_JBEXKG010000369.1:0-2271 GCF_040609555.1 Streptomyces sp. NPDC004658 | reverse complement strand
GCGGCCGGGCCCGCCCCAGCAGGGCACGGGCGCGGCGTCGTGGGGACATGAGCCGTAGGGCGCCGGTGGTGATCCAGCCGAGGACCGTGGCTCGGCGACCGACGGCACCGGCTTCTTCGAGAGCGAGGACCTGCTCCGGTTCCGCTGGCAGCTGGCCCTCGGCGGGGACCCGCTCGGCGAGGCCGAGATGGACGCCCTCGCCGAGGCCCACCGCCCGGTCGTACGGCTCCGGGACCGCTGGGTGCTGGTCGACCCGGCGCTGGTCCGCAAGGCCCGGAAACGCGAGCTGGGCCTGCTCGACCCGGTCGACGCGCTCGCCGTCGCCCTCACCGGCACCGCCGAGGTCGACGGCGAGACCGTCGAGGCCGTCCCGGCCGGCGCGCTGGCCGCCCTGCGCGACCGGCTCACCGCGGGCCCGCACCCCGCCGACCCGCCGCCCGGCCTGCGCGCCACCCTCCGCGACTACCAGCTGCGCGGCCTGGCCTGGCTGGACCTGATGACCTCGCTGGGCCTCGGCGGCTGCCTCGCCGACGACATGGGCCTCGGCAAGACCGTCACCCTCATCGCCCTGCACCTGAAGCGGGCCCGCACCGAACCCACCCTCGTCGTCTGCCCGGCCAGCCTCCTCGGCAACTGGCAGCGGGAGATCACCCGGTTCGCGCCCGGCGTCCCGGTCCGCCGCTTCCACGGCCCCGAGCGCACCCTGGACGGCGTGGACGGCGGCTTCGTCCTCACCACGTACGGCACCATGCGCTCCACCGCGGCCCGCCTCGCCGAACAGCCCTGGGGCATGGTCGTCGCCGACGAGGCCCAGCACGTGAAGAACCCGTACTCGGCCACCGCCAAGGCGCTGCGCACGATCCCGGCCCCCGCGCGCGTGGCGCTCACGGGCACCCCCGTGGAGAACAACCTCTCCGAACTGTGGGCCCTGCTCGACTGGACCACCCCCGGGCTCCTCGGCCCGCTGAAGTCCTTCCGCGCCCGGCACGCGCGGGCGGTGGAGAACGGCGAGGACGAGGAGGCGGTGCGGCGCCTGGCCCGGCTGGTCCGCCCCTTCCTCCTGCGCCGCAAGAAGTCCGACCCCGGCATCGTGCCCGAACTGCCGCCCAAGACGGAGACGGACCACCCGGTGCCCCTCACCCGGGAACAGGCCGCGCTGTACGAGGCGGTGGTGCGCGAGTCGATGCTGGCCATCGAGACGGCGCAGGGCATGGCCCGCCGCGGCCTGGTGCTCAAACTCCTCGGCGCCCTGAAGCAGATCTGCGACCACCCGGCGCTCTACCTGAAGGAGGACCCGCGCCCCGACCGCCTGGCCGCCCGCTCCGGCAAACTCGCCCTCCTGGACGAGCTGCTGGACACCCTGCTCGCCGAGGACGGCTCGGCGCTCGTCTTCACCCAGTACGTCGGCATGGCCCGCCTCCTCACCGCCCACCTGTCCGCCCGCGCGATCCCCGTCGACCTGCTGCACGGGGGCACGCCTGTGCCGGAGCGCGAGCGCATGGTCGACCGCTTCCAGGACGGCGCGACACCGGTGCTGGTGCTGTCCCTGAAGGCGGCCGGCACCGGCCTGAACCTCACCCGCGCGGGCCATGTCGTCCACTTCGACCGCTGGTGGAACCCGGCCGTGGAGGAACAGGCCACCGACCGCGCGTACCGCATCGGCCAGACCCAGCCGGTGCAGGTCCACCGCCTGGTCACCGAGGGCACCGTGGAGGACCGCATCGCCGAGATGCTCGCGTCCAAGCGCGCCCTGGCCGACGCGATCCTCGGCTCCGGCGAGGCGGCCCTCACCGAGCTGACGGACCGCGAACTCTCCGACCTCGTCTCCCTGCGGAGGACCGCATGACGCCCCCGCCCCGCCCCGGCGACGCCGCCCGCAGGGCCCTGCGCGAGGCCCGCGAACGGGCGGAGACCGAGCGCGCGGTGGCGACGGGCGCGACGCGGGACGCCCCGGAGGCGACGGCTGCCGAGCCGGCCGGGGGGCCGGGGGACCCTGCCGTCGAGACGGCCCGCGCCGACACGGCGGACGAGTCCGGGGCTCGGCCGGAGGACGGGGGGCGAGTCGGCCTCTCCACCGGTGGGGGCGGCCCGGTGGGCGGGGCGGTACCGGCCGGCGGTGACGGCGGGCCGGGGGGCGAACCGCGAGCCGTGCTGTCCGACGGGAGCGGGGCCGGGCCGTCCGGCGGTGAGGGCGAGCCGGGTGACGGGGAACCGGTGGGGCTTTCCGGCACCCGTGGGGCGAGGCCCGCGGACGTGGCGCGCGCGGCGCTC
>NZ_JBEXKG010000368.1:0-2275 GCF_040609555.1 Streptomyces sp. NPDC004658 | reverse complement strand
GCAGCCGGTGCTGCACCCCCAGGCTGCCGCCCGGCACCCGGTGGCCGGCCGGCCGGTGCCGCCGGTAGAGGCGGGCCGCCCGGCGGAAGAACGCCCGGTGACCGGAGGGCAGCCGCTCCGGCCGGGACGCCGTCTTCAGCACCACGGCGAACAACTGGTCGAACAGCGGCCCGGTCCGCCCGGCGGGCAGGGCACGCTCGGCCGCCCGCGTCAGCACCCGCTCCACCTGGTCCAGCAGGGTGTGCTGGTGCGGGCCGGGCTGATTGAGCCGGCTGCCCTGGCGGCGCAGCCGGTGCCGTACGACGGTCCGGCGCAGCACCGCGATCCGCTCGGCGGCGACGGTCACCAGCCCGCCCCAGCCGAGGTCGGTGAAGTGGCCCTCGGGGAAGGCGAGTTCCCGTTCGGTGAGGAAGGCGCGGCGGTAGACGGCGCTCCACGCGGGCAGCTGGACGCCGGTCAGCGCGGGCCGGTCGGCGGGGGCGAACGCGCCCTTCGGGGCCCCCGCGAGCAGCGGCGCGGCCGGGTTCGTGGGCTCGCCCTCCCACCAGGGGGCGCGCTCGTGCTCGGCGTACAGCACGTCCACGCCGGCCGTCTCGGACAGCCGGGCGTCCAGTGCCGCGAGCGCGCCCGGCAGCAGCAGGTCGTCGCCGTCCAGGAACAGCAGGTACGTGCCGGTCGCCGCCTTGATCCCGGCGTTGCGCGCCCCGCTGAGCCCGGCGGACGGCGGCGAGTGCACGGGGGTCACCCGGGAGTCCCGCTCGGCGTACCCGGCGGCGGCGACCTCGGCGGCCGGGGCGTCGGGGGCGTCGCAGACCGGGATCAGCTGGAGGTCGCCGAAGGACTGGCCGAGGACCGAGTCCAGCGCCTGGGACAGCCGGCCGGTGACCCCGTGGGACGGGACGATGATGCTGAAGCGGGGCATTCTGTTCTTTCTGTCGTCTTGCGGACGCGGCCGGGCCGTCCCGCCGGACGCCAGGTGGACGGCCGGCTCGGGGTGGGCCGCGTCGAGCCGAGGGGCATGGGAACTCCCGGAAGGACCAACGCCGTTCAGCGGCTCTCGGTGACGGGGACGGGACCGGAAGGTTGCGGCACGGTGGCCAGCGGGGAGCGCGCGCAGGACGACGGGGCCGGGGTGCGGTCCGCCAGGGGCACCGCCGGCGGCGGCTCCGTCTCGCCCAGGACCACCCGCCGGACCACCCGCTCGGCGGCGTGCCCGTCGTCCCACGGGCAGAACCGCTCCCGGAACGCCGCCCGCAACTGGGCCGAGCGCGAGCCGCGCCAGTGCCCGGAGGCGAAGATGTCGGTCAGCTCGTCCTCACCGCGCGCCACCGCGCCCGGCGGGAACTCCCGCAGGTCGAAGTAGGCGCCGCGGCACGCCTCGTACGCCGCCCAGTCCTCGGTGTGCACGACGATCGGCCGGTCCAGCCCCGCGTAGTCGAACAAAACCGGCGCGTAGTCGGTGAGCAGGGCGTCCGAGGCGAGGCACAGCTCGGCCAGGTCCGGATGGCCCGAGACGTCGATGATCCGGGTGCCGCTAACGGGGGCGTGGGCGCGGGCGAGGATCACGAAGCGCGGACCCAGGCGGCGCAGGATCCGCTCCAGGTCCAGCAGGGGGCGCTGGGTGCGCCGGTGGTCGCGGTGCGCGGGCGCGTACAGGATCGCGACGGCGCCCTCCGGGACGCCCAGCGACGCCCGCACCCGGGCCACGTCCGCCGCGGTCGCCCGCTGCAGGACGTCGTTGCGGGGCAGCCCGTACTCCAGCACGGTGTAGCGGCCCGGCAGGACCCGCTCCCAGGTCAGGGTGGCGTGCCGGTTGCCGGACAGGACGTAGTCCCACTGGTCGACGTCCCGCAGCAGCTCCGCGAAGTCCAGGTCACGGGCCGCCGCCGGGCGCTCCAGCAGGTCCAGGCCCGCGTGTCCGAGGGGGGTGCCCTCCAGGGCCCGCACGACGACCTGCCCGGGCCGCTTGCGCAGCCGCCGCTCGAAGCGGGCGTCGCTGACCAGGTAGCGGGAGCGGGCCAGCGCCGTCCAGTAGGCGGCCGTGCCGGGCGTCAGCCGGCGCGGGCCCGGCGGCACCGCGCGCCCGGGGGCGGCGACCCACGCCGTGCGCAGCCGCGGGGCGTGCGCCCGGAACGCCTCCTCCAGCGCGGCCGGATCGCCGTACCCCTCGCGCGCGGCGAACACCGCCCGGTCGGCGCCCGCCTCGGCGACACCATGCTGCCCGTCGCCCTGGCGGCCGGCCTGCTGGAACACGGGTACGGCGCGGGCGCGGTCG
>NZ_JBEXKG010000367.1:0-2306 GCF_040609555.1 Streptomyces sp. NPDC004658 | reverse complement strand
GGTTGACCAGGGCGAGGACGTCGGCCGGGGTCGAGCTTTCCGGCCCGTTGCACCTGGCGGAGCTGGTCGATCGTGCGGGCGATCAGCGCCTGGTCGGGATCGTCGGCAACGGCTGTGGTGCCCGGCAGTTCGAGGCGGCCCCAGGTGATCGGACGGTAGTGGCCCGGTCGGGAGGCGAAGTAGTCGAACAGGCGGCCCGCGTAGCCGGGGAGGTCTGACGGGTCCATCTGGGTGGCCTCGGCGATGACGACGTACTCCCGTGCGGCGACGGCGGCATAAAGGGCGTCCTTGCCCCGGAAGTAGGCGTAGACGCGTTCCTTGCTGGTCCTGACGAGCTTGGCGATGCGGTCCACTCGGGCGCCGGCGATGCCGTGCCCGGCGAACTCCTCCATGGCAGCGGTGAGAATGCGCTGGCGTGCGGGTCTGCCCCCCACTCAAACGGACCTGTGAATCGACCACCGGTCCCGCCGCATGAACTTCCGGAGCCCGGCTGCTGTCACGGGTGGGCCGTGGTGTCGCGGGCCGCGAAGGCGGCCGGGGTGAGGCCGGTGCGGTCACAGAAGAAGCGCCCGAGTGCGCGGTCTTCGTCCAGAAGCTGGAGTGCCGTCTGCTGGAGCCAGACCGGGTCGGGGTGCGGGCTCAGCACGGCAGGAGCATCGTGCGCGGTGAGCGGGGCGCAGGCGGGCGACATCGGGCCGCAGTACATCCGGTTCGAACAGGATGAACGGGCCGCGGGCCGGGCCGGGCGGGTGCCAGCACAGCGTGTGTCCGGGACGCACCCAGAGCCACTGGCCGGGGGCGACGGTCCGCGTGACGTGGTCGACGTCGTGCCGCAGCTGACCCTCGGTAACGGCGATGAGGTAGTGGAAGGTGGCGCGGCCGGGACGGGGCGGGCTCCACGGCCAGTCGTCGTGCTGGCTGAAGAAGTCCTCGACAGTACTCACTTCAAGGCCGTAGGGGGTGCCGACCGGGGGCTGGAAACCGTACAGCGGAACCGCGGCCGGCCCGACCTGTCCGCTCGGGCTGGGGTGTCTCTTGTCGACCATCACGTGTCCGCAGCCTACTGCCCTTTTTGTCGGCTTCGAGGGGAGGATGGGATGTGCCGCCGCGACCACCGCCCTGAGGAAGGCAACCCGCATGAACGGAACGACTCTGCACATGACCGCCGCCGACTGCGCCCAAGAGCTGCCCGGAGCCCAGCTGGAGCATCCCTTCGGCGACGACTGGGAGGTCTTCAAGGTGCGCGGCAAAGTGTTCATGCTGATGACCGAGGTCCCGGGGCGCCCCGTAGTGATCCTCAAGGCGGACCCTGGTGAGGCCCACGCCCTGAGGGAGCAGTACAGCCACATCACCCCCGGCTACCACATGAACAAGAAGCACTGGATCACGCTGGAGGGCGGGGACGGCGTCGACAAAAGGCTTGTCGGGGAGCTCGTCACCGACTCCTACCGGCTCGTGGTCGCTCACCTGCCCAGGGCCGAGCGACCTGTCGACCCGCACACCTACGGCAGCCGCACGCGGGCGGCCCGGTGAGCACGGCCGGTGACCGGCTCCAGGACATCGCCAGACAGGCAGCCCTCGCGCTGCCCGGGACGGACCACGGTTACCCGTTCACCGAGCACCTGGACGTGTACAAGGTCGCGGGCAAGGTGTTCCTGATCATCACCGACGACCCGGACGAACAGATCATCACGGTCAAGTGCGAAACCGAACACGCCCGCGCGCTCGTTCACGGCTATGCCTCGATCACACCGGGCCGCTACCTCGACAAACGCCATTGGGTCTCGCTCGGGCCGGGCCCAGGCATCACCGAGCGGCTGGTCACCGACGCGGTCGAGGATTCCTACCACATGGCCGTCGAGCGACTGCCCCGGCGCGATCGCCCCGCTGCCCGATGAGCGCCGCGAGCGGCTGACCTCCCGCCCACCGACAGGGGCCCGTTCAGGGACTCACGTACACACGTCTCCGCCTCCGCCCCAGACCAGAGAGACCGATGGAACCGACCGAACCGACCCTGCCGCTCTTCGATGAAGAGCCCACCCGGCCGCTCGCGGACCGCCTGCGTCCCACCCGGTTGGAAGACGTCGTCGGACAGGAACATCTCCTGTCCCCGGACGCCCCGCTGGGCCGCATGGTCGCCCAGCAGCGCCTCGGCTCCGCCATCCTGTGGGGCCCGCCCGGCGTCGGGAAGACGACCATCGCCCGACTCCTCGCGGACGGCTGCAACCTGGCCTTCGAACCGGTGTCGGCCACATTCTCCGGCGTGGCCGAACTGCGCAAGGTCTTCGCCGCCGCGCGCAGTCGGC
>NZ_JBEXKG010000366.1:0-2366 GCF_040609555.1 Streptomyces sp. NPDC004658 | reverse complement strand
TGTCGGCGTACAAGCGAACGTGCACCACCTCGTACGGATGAAAGTGCACCATTTTTGATGCGGTGACGGGGCGTCGGCCGTGAGTCTGCTGCTGTCGGTTCGGGGTGACAGGGAGGCGGCTGACGGTGGTCTTGGATCCGCATCGCTGGCTGGAGTTGCGGCGGTTTCGCCCGCTGTACGAGTCCGGTGCGATGAGTCTGCGGGAGATCGCGAAGGAGACTGGGCTGAACCGCCGGACGGTCAGCAAGTACCTCAAGGACCCCGCATCGGTCGCGCCGCCGAAGAGAGAAGCAGCAGATCAGCGGCCTCGGCGGGTGGTGGACGAGGTCGCGCCGCTGATCGACGCGATGCTCAGGTCCGAGATCCTGCTCAAGGGAAGGGTGATCCACGAGCGCCTGGCCCAGGAGTATGGGGTCAGCATCAACTACCAGCGGGTGAAGCTCTATCTGCAGGAAGCCCGGCCCCGGATCGCGGAGGAAATGGGCATCAGCCCGGGTGAGCTGGCGGGCCTGCACCGGCGCTTCGAGGTCGTCCCTGGTGCTCAGGCCCAAGTCGACTGGGGAGACGAAGGCAAGATCCTCGCCCATGTCGGCATCTTGAAGGTCTACTCGTTCCACATGACGCTGTCGTACTCGCGCGACCCATTCTGCTGCTTCACCACCAGCCAGGACCTGGCCACGTTCTTCGACTGCCACCGGGCCGCGTTCGCGCACTTCGGCGGGGTGCCGATGAGCATCGTCTATGACCGCACCAAGACGGTCGTGCGCCGGCACGTCGCTCCCGGTGAGGCGGTTCCGCTGCACCCGGAGGCGGTCGCCTTCGCCGGGCACTACGACTTCGACATCGACGTGCTGGCTGCCTACCGGCCGCAGGGCAAGGGGCGGGTCGAGCGGCAGGTGAACATCGTCCGTGACCACGTCCTGGCCGGTCGGGCCTTCTCTTCCATCGAGGAGCTGAACGCTGCCTTCGCCGCCTGGGTGCCGCTGCGGCGGGCGAAGGTCCACGGCACCCACGGCGAAGTCATCGGACACCGGGCCGTGCGCGACCACATGGCCCTGCGTCCGCTGCCGGCGACCCCGTATGTGGTCACGCAGCGGCACCTGCGGCACGTCGGCAAGGACTGCCTGGTCGCCTTCGACGCGAACCTCTACTCCGTTCCCGCCCGGAAGGTCCGACCCCGTCAGCTGGTCGAGATCCGAGCCACGAAGTCGCAGGTCAGCCTGTATTCAACCGCCCCCGGCACAGGTGGCCAGACCTTGTTGGCCGTCCACCCGCGGGCCGTTGGCCGAGGCGCCCGCATCGTGGACGAGACTCACTGGGACGGCCTTCCCACCGGCGCCGGCCGCCGAGTCACCACCGGCGACGCTCTGCCCTCGCCCCGCCGCGAGCAGGCAGTCGGGCCCGAGGCCGGACCGCTGCAGGCTCTGCTGAACCGGGCCGCCGCCGCGAATGTCGAGGTGGGCCGTCGTCCGCTGTCGGTCTACGACGAGCTGACCGGCACCCGCCCCTTCACTGCCAACTCCGCCAGCAAGGAAGTCCGTTGAGCGAGCTGACCAGCACCCGCATCCGCACCACCGCCGCCAAGCTCGGCCTGCCACACCTGGCCGAGGCCCTGAACCAGTACATCCAGCGGGCGGATGAGGCCAAGATGGGCTACCTCGACCTGCTCGACCTGGTGCTGTCCGAGGAACTCGCTGTCCGCGACGACCGCCGCTTCCGCAACGGCCTGAGGTTGTCGAAGCTGCCACACCACAAGACGCTGGAGGACTACGACTTCTCCTTCCAGCCCGAGCTCGACCCGCGCAAGGTCAAGGACCTGGCCACCCTCTCCTTCGTCGAGGAGAAGGCCAACGTCGCTCTGCTTGGGCCGCCCGGCGTCGGCAAGACGCACATCGCCGTCGCCCTGGCCGTCGCGGCCTGCCGGGCCGGCTACTCGATCTACTTCACCAGCCTCGACGACATGGTCCGTCACCTCAAGGCCGCGGAGGACCAGGGCCGTCTGATCAATAAGCTCACCAGCTACCTCCGGCCCGCCGTTCTCGTGGTCGACGAGGTGGGCTACCAGCCGCTGGAGCGGGCCGAGGCGAACCTGGTTTTCCAGGTGATCTCCAAGCGTTACGAAAAGGGCTCGATCATCCTGACCTCGAACAAAACCTTCGGCGAATGGGGCCAGGTCTTCGGCGACGAGGTACTGGCCACCGCGATCCTCGACCGGCTCCTGCACCACTGCGAAGTCGTCCCGATCAACGGCAACAGCTACCGGCTCAAGAACCGCCTCCAGGCCATCGAGCGGGACACCGACGTCGCCTGAGCTGTGGTGCACACAACTTCGTACTCGGTGGTGCACTCAGAGGAGTACTTGGACA
>NZ_JBEXKG010000365.1:0-2378 GCF_040609555.1 Streptomyces sp. NPDC004658 | reverse complement strand
ACGGCGCCGAGGTAGTTGCCGAGGTGGAACGAGCCAGCCGTGGGCTGGATGCCGGAGAGCACGCGAGGTCGGCGGTCGGCGGGCCGGAGCCGGTCGCGCTCGCCGCGCCCCCACCGGCGTTCCCGGACGGCACCGCGCACCCGGCCCGGGTCACCGCCCGCACCACCGCCGGTGACCGGACCGTGGGCGATGCCTCGCGTACCGGCCCCTGTCCGTCCGTCTCCGGAACCCCGGGCAGGCCCTTGACCGGCGGTCACCCCGTCACCCGGAGCGGTGAGGCCCCCACGGCGCCGGCCGGCCCGCAGAACGCCGGGCCGGGCGGCACCGGGGCCGTGCCCGGACTGGACGGCGCCGGGGATCTGGGCGCCGGGCCCGGTCCCGGTGCGGAGTGGGACGGCGTCGGGCAGGACGGTCTCGCTCAGGACGGTCCCGGCCAGGACGCCGGCCGGGCCGGCGCCGGTGAGGTGGGACCCGGTCAGGCGACCGGACCGGACGGGGGTGGCCTGGACGGGGGCGGTGCCCTGGACGGGGGCGGGACGGGAGCCGGGCGGGACGGCGTCGGCCAGGACAGCGGCGGACGACAGAACAGCGGCAAGGACTCCACCGGGCGGGAGAGCACCGGCAAGGACTCCGCCGGGCGGGACAGCACCGGCAAGGATTCGGCCGGTACGGGCAAGGACTCCACCGGTCGGGAGACCACCGGCAAGGACAGCGCCGGGCGGGACAGCGCCGGGCAGGACGGTTCCGGGCGGGAGTGCGCCGGGGCCGGTGCGGGAGCCGGTGCGGGGGCGGGTTCCTGCGGCCATGACGACCACTGGTGCGCGGAGTCCCGGGAGGAGGCGTGCGCGGACGGCCGTACCTGCGGCACGTCCCACGGCTCCGACGCGTGCCCCCCGGCAGGTGTCCAGCACGGCGTGGACGCGGGACAGGGCGGCACCTTCGACGACTCGGTCCCCGCACTGGCCGCCGGCGCGGCCCTCATCGCCGCCGCCTGCGCCGGTGCCGTCTACCGGCTGTTCGGACACCGGTGGTCCCGGGCAGGCGAACCCGCGGGGATGTGATCCGGGCAACTCCGGGCACCGCCCATGGAGGGCCGTCCGGCGGGTACACACCTCCCGAGGCACCGCCCAGGAACCTCACCGGAACCGCCGGCCCCACAGCCGGCTCGACACCCCCACATCTCGGATATCCCGGATTCCCCCGACACGGACGACGAGACGGACACCCGCACGCACAGCTCAAGGACCCACAGGCACACGCGGACGGCACACGCGGCCCGCGAGGACGGCACGGCCCGCAGCGGGCGGCACGACGGCACCACGGACTGCGCGGAGGCGGACATGCGGCGGACGGACCCCCAGGAAGGCCACGGCCCCGTCCGCTACGGCCCGCCGCTCCCCGGCGACGGCCTGCCCGTCCTCCCCGAACTCTCCGCCGTGCTCGCCGCCGCCGCGAGCCGCGCCGACGCCCATCCCGTCGGCGGCGCCCCCGCCCTGCTGGAGGCGGCCTGCGGCTACTGGACCCGGCGCGGTCTGCCCTGCGCCCCCGACCAGGTGGCCGCCGGACCCGGAGCCCCCGCCCTGCTGCTCGCCCTGACCGCGGCGCTCGCCGGCGACGGCGCGGACGTCCTCGTACCCCGGCCGTGCCCCGCCTGGATGGCCCCGTACGCCCGCGTCCTCGGCCGCCCCGCCTTCCATGTGCCGACCCCGCCCGAGGGCGGCGGCGTCCCCGACCCGTACGCCCTGCTGGAGACCGTCCGCCGGGTCCGGGCCGAGGGCGGCGACCCCCGGCTGCTGGTGCTGTCCGTCGCCGACGACCCCACCGCCACCGTCACCCCGCCCGAACTGCTGCACGAGACCGTCGAGGCCGCCACCGCCGAGGGCC
The DNA here is from genome assembly GCF_040609555.1 of Streptomyces sp. NPDC004658. Lineage (NCBI taxonomy): Bacteria > Bacillati > Actinomycetota > Actinomycetes > Kitasatosporales > Streptomycetaceae > Streptomyces > Streptomyces sp. NPDC004658. Next base: position 494 of record NZ_JBEXKG010000365.1, on the reverse strand, counting down.
TGCACCTGGTCAGCGACGAGACCTGGCGGGACACCCTGCACACCCCGCACGACACCGTCCTGCTCAGCCCGGCCGAGATGTGGCCCGACCAGGTCACCGTCGTCACCGACCTGGCCGGCGCGCTGCTGCCGCCCGCCTGGCCCGCCGCCGTGGCACGCTTCCCGGCCACCGCCGGCGGACGGCACCTGCACGCGCGCGTGCTCGACATCCTCACCGCCCTCGGCGCCCGACTCCCCGCACCGGTCGCGGCGGTCGCCGGCTACGCCCTGGACGAGCCCCCGCCCGTCGTCGAACGCCGCGAGGCCACCGTACGGCTGCACGCGCGCGTGGCCGCCGCCGGCGTGCGGATCATCGAGTCGCGCTTCACGCATCTCGCGTACGCTCCCGAGATTGCCTCCGCGATGCTCCAGCGCCAGCAGGCGGGAGCGGTGGTCGCGGCCAGGCAGCTGATCGTCGAGGGGGCGGTCGGCATGGTCGAGATGGCCCTGACCCGG
>NZ_JBEXKG010000364.1:0-2403 GCF_040609555.1 Streptomyces sp. NPDC004658 | reverse complement strand
CGCGGATCTGTTCCTGCACGGCGTCGAAGAACTCCCGCTCACGCTCCGGCGTGATCTTGGAGCGGCGCGGGGACGACCGCGAGGGCGAGGCCGAGCATCGCGGTGGCGACGATCGCGTCGAGCCAGTAGTGGTTCGCGGTGCCCACGATCACCAGCAGCGTGATCAGCGGGTGCAGCAGCCACAGCCCGCGCCACCGGGACCGGGTGGCGGCCATCACGCCGACCGCCACCATCAGCGCCCAGCCGAAGTGCAGCGAGGGCATCGCCGCGAACTGGTTGGAGAGGTGGTCGCTGGACGGCGGGCCGTACACGGACGGGCCGTAGATCCGGGCGGTGTCGACCAGGCCCGTCCCGGTCAGCATGCGCGGCGGGGCCAGCGGGAACGTGAACGGCAGCACGAGGGCGGCCGTGGTGAGGACCGCGAGGACCCGGCGGGCCCAGACGTAGTGCGCGGGCCGCCGCAGGTACAGCCAGACCAGGAAGGCGAGCGTGGCCGGGAAGTGGACGGTCGCGTAGTAGGTGTTCGCCAGGTGGACGAGGGTGTCGCCGTGCAGCAGTGCGGACTGCACGGTGGTCTCGTCGGGGAGATGGACGCTCCGCTCCAGGTGCCAGACGTCCCGGGCGTTGCGGTAGGCCTCCGCGGTGTGGCCGGTGGCCAGTTGCCGCCCCAGTTTGTAGACCAGGAAGAGCCCGGCGACCAGCAGGAACTCACGTATCAGAGACGGACGGGCCGGCGTCTTCGGTTCCGTCTCCGCCTCCCCAGGCTCGGTTCGGGCATTCATCCCCCGGCCCCTTCGCTGACGGTGGTGCGTGTCGTGGTGCGGACGAGCCCCGGTCCGCACCGGAACTCATCGATACGTTGTCGTACCGATACGCCAGTGTACCGATACGGTCGGGTACCGGTACACTGGCGTATCGATTGAGGTGCGCCACACTGGGAACAGCACGGACACCAGGCACCGCACCAGCACAGGACAGACACGAGTGAGGGGAAGCACCGCATGACGTCGCAGGCCGCGGACGCACCGGACACGGTCGTCGCCTCGCGCCGCTCCAAGATCACGCCGGAGCGTGAGCGGGAGTTCTTCGACGCCGTGCTGGAACAGATCCGCGAGTGCGGCTACGACTCCGTCACCATGGAGGGCATCGCCGCCAGCACCCGGTGCAGCAAGTCCACGCTCTACCGGCAGTGGAAGACCAAGCCGCAGTTCGTCGCGGCGGCCCTGCGCGCCAACCGCCGGGTGAAGTTCGCCGGCATCGACACCGGCTCGCTCGCCGAGGACCTGCGCCAGGCCGCGCGGGCCGCCGGCGACTGGTCCGGCAAGGACACCCGGCTGCTCCAGGCGCTGGGGCACGCGGTGACGGCGGACCAGGAACTGGCCCAGGCGCTGCGCGAGGCGCTCGTGAACCCGGAGATCGCCGCGCTGGAGGAGATCCTGGCCCGGGGCGTGGCCCGGGGCGAGGTCCGGGCGGGCCACCCGGCGCTGGAGTACGTCCCGGCCATGATGTTCGGCGTCCTGCGCGTGCGCCCCGTGCTCGACGGCCACTACGCCGACTCCGACTACCTCGTCCGCTTCGTGGAGGCCGCCGTGCTGCCCGCGCTCGGACTGACATGAGACCCAGGCCGCCGTTCACGGGATGACTGGACGGTGACCTGCCCGCGCCGCACCGTGGGGACGGGGGCGGCGCGCACCCCCCGGCCGGGTGGGGTTCCTCTTGAGCGGAGGGGAATCCCACCCGGCCGATCCGCCTCTCAGACGTCCTGGCCGCTCCCGCCGCCGGACGAGACCTTGATCCCCTCGAGGATCTCGTCGATGACGGACAGCTTCTGCCCGACGTCCACGCCGAAGCGGACCACCACGATCTGCCGGGCGTCGTTGGGGGAGGGGAAGGCGACCGATTCGACGTAGCCGTCGGCGCCCTTGCTCGTGACCGCCTTCCAGCGCACCAGGTAGCCCTTCTGCCCGGCCACCGTCACCGCCTTGGAGGCCAGCACCTCGTGCGAGGTGATGCTGCCGTAGGTGGTGCCGCCGTACGACTGCTTGGCGTTGGCGGCGATGTCCGCCTTCGCGACCTCCTCCGCCGTGTCGTCCTCGATGCCCAGCGCCACCGCCGGAGCCGTGTAGGCGCCGCCCGCGGTGCACGTCTCGGCCGCGTTGCCCGGGCACTTGTAGGCGTCGTCGGACGTCACCTGCGCCCCGACGCTGATCGCCTGGCCGGTCCAGCCCTTCGGCACGGGCAGGCTGATGCCGTTGACCGGGTCCGTCACCGAGCCGCCGCCCTTGACCTTCGGCGCCTCCGACTGACCCGGGGACGGCGAGGCCCCGCCGACCCGCCACACCCGCTGGAGCGCTTGGCCGCCACCACCGCGTCGACCACCACCCACAGCGGCAGTCCCGCCTC
>NZ_JBEXKG010000363.1:0-2413 GCF_040609555.1 Streptomyces sp. NPDC004658 | reverse complement strand
GGGGTGCCGGGCCCGCGCGCGCGGGGGCCGCGGTGGCACCCCGGGCGCGCGGTCGGCGATCACTGGTAGGTGGGGTCGCGCTGTCGCCGTTGCCCTTGTAGGTCGCCTCGATGCCGCTGAGGTTGATCGTCCGCTTGTACTGCGTCCTGCAGTTGCCGCAGGAGCGGGCGAACGTGCCGAAGTCCGCCTTGAAGGCGTCCAGGGTGGAGACCGTCACCGCGGGGGCGCTGCCACCGCCGGTCGTCCCGGCGCCGAAACCGACCGGCCAGGACGGCCGTCGCCGCCAGGGCGACTGCCGCTCCGGCCGTGCCGGAAACTCCTCTGAAGTACATGGGGGTGCGTCCCTTCTCTGGGGGGGGAGGGGTTATGTACGTGAATGACGTACGCCATTCGGAACGCACGTGGGGCTCGCGTGGCCAACAGGCTCGCTTCGAGGGTCAGCCGGTCACGCTGATGAACGGGACCGTAGAGCGAAAGCACTTTCTGACCAACAGGTCGCGCAGGGTCGTCCCGTCAGTCGGGCAAGTGATGTGGGAGCGCTTCCATGCCTAGCGTGTCCATGTCACGATTCGGGTGAGCAGGCACGCCACGTGCCCCCGACAGACGACCTGCCCCCTACCCCTGGAAAGGTCTTCCGTGAAGCCGCCCCGCAGAACACCGCTCGCCACGGTCCTCGGCACCTGCGTCCTCGTCCTCGCCCTCGCCGTGACGGCCTCGGCCCTCACGGCGCTGGTCACGAGGCCGACCCCGGCCACCGCCGCGGCCGGACCCGGCCGGCACTGGGTGAACACCTGGACCGGCATGCCCCAGCTGACCGAGCCCGCCAACCTGCCGCCCGCGCCGTACACGGGTGAGAGGTCGGTGCTCGTCGACACCACCCTGCGGCAGACGGTACGGGTCACCGCCGGCGGCTCCCGCCTCCGGCTGCGGTTCTCCAACGCCTACGGCGACACCCCGCTGCCGCTGACCGCCGTCACCGTGGCCCGGCCCCGCGACGGCAAGGCCGGGGTCAGCGCGGTGGAACCCGGAACCCTGCGCCGGGTCACCTTCGCGGGCCGGGACTCCACGACCGTCCCGGTCGGCGCCCAGATGGTCTCCGACCCCCTCGACTTCCCCCTGCGTGCCGGGTCCGAGCTGACGGTGACGGCGTACACCGCGCGCGGCCAGGCGTCGCTCGCGCTCACCTCGCATCCCGGCTCGCGCACCACGTCGTACCTCGCGCACGGCGACCACACACGCGACCCCGACCTGCCCGGCGCGACCGCCGTCGACCACTGGTACCTGCTGAGCGACGTCGAGGTGCTGGCCTCCAGCCGTACCGAGGCGGTCGCCCTCGTCGGCGACTCCCTCACCGACGGGCGCGGCTCCACCACCAACGGCAACGACCGCTGGCCCGACCAGTTCTACGACCGCCTGCACGGCAATCCCGCCACCTCGGACCTCGCCGTCCTCAACCAGGCCGCCGGCGGCAACCGCGTCCTCAACGACGGGCTCGGCCCCAACGTGCTCGCCCGCCTGGACCGCGACGTCCTGTCCCGCAGCGGCGTGGCCTGGCTGATCCTCTTCGAGGGCGTCAACGACATCGGCACCGCCGACGCCACCCCCGAGGCGCAGCGCGCGGTCACCGACGACCTGATCGCCGGCTACCGGCAGATCGTCGTCCGCGCCCATGCCCAGGGCATCCGGGTCTACGGCGCGACCCTCACCCCGTTCGGCGGCAGCACGCTGTACGACGATCCGGCGGGCGAGCGGGAGGCGGCCCGGCAGCGCGTCAACGCCTGGATCCGCACCCCCGGCCACTTCGACGCGGTGATCGACTTCGACCGGGCGGTACGGGACCCCGCGGCCCCGGAGCGGCTCCAGCCCGCACTGCACGCCGGGGACTGGCTGCACCTCAACCCCGCCGGGTACGGCGTCCTCGCCGCGGCCGTCCCGGCGGGGCTGTTCCGGCACACCTCCTGAGGGGCGGGGCGGGTGGCGCCGACGGCATCCGTGGCGTTCCCTTGGAGTGGGTGGTTTCCCTGCGGGAAGAGGGGATGACCAGCACGGTCGCGGGCACTCGGTGGGGCACGCAAGACGATCTCACCCGAGGAGAGTCATGGCTGAGCAGAAGTCGTCGGCCCTCACGGCGCCCCTGCGCGGCGCGACCTCGGTACTGCGCAGGGTGCCCGGCGCCGGAACGGTGACCAGGGCCGCCGAAGGAACACTGGACAAGGTCGGCGCGGTCTCGCCCCGCGGGCGGCGCATGGCGGTCTACGCGGGGGCCGGGCTGCTCGGTGCCGCCGGAGTGGTGGAGTGGCCCGTCGCCCTCACCGGCGCGGCGGTGGCCTGGCTCACCCAGCCCCGGCCCGCACAGCCGGCGGACGCGGGGGAGACGGCCGCACCCCCCGAACCCGCGCACGACCTGGGCGCC
>NZ_JBEXKG010000362.1:0-2421 GCF_040609555.1 Streptomyces sp. NPDC004658 | reverse complement strand
ATTGTTATTTATAAGTTAACAGCCAAACTTAATAGCGGACGAAGAATATCTGACATTCAGAGAAACAATGCGTTGGTTTTGTGATGAATATTAAACAGTACGATGAAAGCTGAAGCGGATTACAACGGGGATTTTCCATTTTACGCATAGCAAAAAGCCCTGAACGTCAGTTCAGGGCTTTCGGCTTTATTTGATGCCTGGCAGTGTCCTACTCTCGCATGGGGAGACCCCACACTACCATCGGCGCTACGGCGTTTCACTTCTGAGTTCGGCATGGGGTCAGGTGGGACCACCGCGCTATTGCCGCCAGGCAAATTCTGTTTCATTCCAACCGCCTCACTTCCATGAAGCCATCAGAACCAATCTCGGAACTTCGCTGAAAATCTCTCTAAAAACACCTTCGGTGTTGTAAGGTTAAGCCTCACGGATCATTAGTACTGGTTAGCTCAATGCATCGCTGCACTTACACACCCAGCCTATCAACGTCTTAGTCTTAAACGTTCCTTCAGGGACCTTAAAGGCCCAGGGAAGACTCATCTTGAGGCAAGTTTCGCGCTTAGATGCTTTCAGCGCTTATCTTTTCCGCACTTAGCTACCGGGCAATGCCATTGGCATGACAACCCGAACACCAGTGGTGCGTTCACTCCGGTCCTCTCGTACTAGGAGCAACCCCTCTCAATCTTCCAACGCCCACGGCAGATAGGGACCGAACTGTCTCACGACGTTCTAAACCCAGCTCGCGTACCACTTTAAATGGCGAACAGCCATACCCTTGGGACCTACTTCAGCCCCAGGATGTGATGAGCCGACATCGAGGTGCCAAACACCGCCGTCGATATGAACTCTTGGGCGGTATCAGCCTGTTATCCCCGGAGTACCTTTTATCCGTTGAGCGATGGCCCTTCCATTCAGAACCACCGGATCACTAAGACCTACTTTCGTACCTGCTCGAGCCGTCACTCTCGCAGTCAAGCTAGCTTATGCCTTTGCACTAACCTCACGATGTCCGACCGTGATTAGCTAACCTTCGTGCTCCTCCGTTACTCTTTGGGAGGAGACCGCCCCAGTCAAACTACCCACCAGACACTGTCCTCACCCCAGATTATGGGGCCGAGTTAGAACATCAAACATTAAAGGGTGGTATTTCAAGGATGGCTCCACGCAGACTGGCGTCCACGCTTCAAAGCCTCCCACCTATCCTACACATCAAGGCTCAATGTTCAGTGTCAAGCTATAGTAAAGGTTCACGGGGTCTTTCCGTCTTGCCGCGGGTACACTGCATCTTCACAGCGAGTTCAATTTCACTGAGTCTCGGGTGGAGACAGCCTGGCCATCATTACGCCATTCGTGCAGGTCGGAACTTACCCGACAAGGAATTTCGCTACCTTAGGACCGTTATAGTTACGGCCGCCGTTTACTGGGGCTTCGATCAAGAGCTTCGCCTTGCGGCTGACCCCATCAATTAACCTTCCAGCACCGGGCAGGCGTCACACCGTATACGTCCACTTTCGTGTTTGCACAGTGCTGTGTTTTTATTAAACAGTTGCAGCCAGCTGGTATCTTCGACTGGCTTCAGCTCCATCCGCAAGGGACTTCACCTACATGCCAGCGTGCCTTCTCCCGAAGTTACGGCACCATTTTGCCTAGTTCCTTCACCCGAGTTCTCTCAAGCGCCTTGGTATTCTCTACCTGACCACCTGTGTCGGTTTGGGGTACGATTTAATGTTACCTGATGCTTAGAGGATTTTCCTGGAAGCAGGGCATCAACTACTTCTGCACCGTAGTGCATCGTCATCACGCCTCAGGGTTAGTATGCAACCGGATTTACCAGGTCACACCCCCTACACGCTTAAACCGGGACAACCGTCGCCCGGCTAGCCTAGCCTTCTCCGTCCCCCCTTCGCAGTAACACCAAGTACAGGAATATTAACCTGTTTCCCATCGACTACGCTTTTCAGCCTCGCCTTAGGGGTCGACTCACCCTGCCCCGATTAACGTTGGACAGGAACCCTTGGTCTTCCGGCGAGCGGGCTTTTCACCCGCTTTATCGTTACTTATGTCAGCATTCGCACTTCTGATACCTCCAGCAACCCTCACAGGCCACCTTCAACGGCTTACAGAACGCTCCCCTACCCAACAACGCCTAAGCGTCGCTGCCGCAGCTTCGGTGCATGGTTTAGCCCCGTTACATCTTCCGCGCAGGCCGACTCGACCAGTGAGCTATTACGCTTTCTTTAAATGATGGCTGCTTCTAAGCCAACATCCTGGCTGTCTATGCCTTCCCACATCGTTTCCCACTTAACCATGACTTTGGGACCTTAGCTGGCGGTCTGGGTTGTTTCCCTCTTCACGACGGACGTTAGCACCCGCCGTGTGTCTCCCGTGATAACATTCTTCGGTATTCGGAGTTTGCATCGGTTT
>NZ_JBEXKG010000361.1:0-2423 GCF_040609555.1 Streptomyces sp. NPDC004658 | reverse complement strand
CGTCGCGCGGTTGCTTCGGTGCGCCCTCTCGCCCGGGGCCGGACAGCCGGGGGCCGGCTCCGGGGTCACCGCGCGGGCCGACCGGTCCGCCCCGGCACCGGGTCGCCCTGTCAGGTCCCGGTCCGCTCGCCCTTCGCGCGGGCGATGGCCGCGCCGGCGGGGTTGCGGGTGCTGATCCGGGCCAGCGGGGTGCCGTCCGGACCGGCCAGGTGCAGCCAGTGGATGGTGGGGCCGTGGCTGTTCTGGCCGTAGGACGGGGTCTCCGTCCGCTCGGTGACGGTCAGTTCGGACCAGGGGAGGACGTGGGTGCGGGCCACACCCACGGTCACGACGACACCCCCGGCGAACACGTGAAGGCGGGTGTCCCGGTGGGTGAGCCGGCCCTCGACGACGAAACCGGCCACGGGGAGGGCGACCACCAGGACGAGGAGGCCGACGGCGCGGCTTTCGCCCCGGGACCGTACGGGCCGGTCACGGTGCCGGCGCCGAAGATCAGGCAGAGCAGGGCGGGCATCAGTGACGCACAGCCCAGGCCGGTGATCCGGCTCCCGATGCGCTGCGTGTGCGTGCGCTCCCCCAGACCGTGGGCGGCGGCGGCCCGTTCCGCCCGGAGCAGCGCTTCCTCGTCCGCCTCGGTGCTCCGTGTCCCCCAGCCCATCGCCCGACTCCCCCTCCCGAGAAGACCTTCCCGGCGAACCCCTAACGCGCGGTGCCGGACGGCACCTCCTGCGGCAGGCCGGCGTCCGCGCCGTCGCTCAGGCCGAGCCGCAGGTGCTCGATGTGATACACGGCCTGGTCGAGGAGTTCGGCGACATGGCCGTCGTACAGGGCGTAGATCACCGAGCGGCCCTGGCGGTGGCCGACGACCAGGCCGAGGTTGCGCAGCAGCCGCAACTGGTGCGAGCACGCGGACTGCTCCATGCCGACCTCGGCGGCGAGTTCGGTCGCCGCGCACGGCCCCTCGCGCAGCCGGGACAGGATCAGCAGCCGGGACGGAGTCGCGAGGGCCTGGAGCGTGGTGGCCACGCGCGCCGCGCTGTCCGCGTCCAGGCGCGTACGGGGTACCGCCGCCCGCGCGGGAGTTGCTCCATGGCCCATGGCAGTCATCATACAGATGACACTTGAACGCTTCTTCATATGTACCTGTATGGTGGGCGTCGCTGCCCGTCGTCCACCCTGCCGAAGGGTTCCTCCGCCATGCCCTCCGTCCTCACCGACCGCCGCCCCCTCCCCGCCGGGGCCGCCCGTCCCGAGCCCGCCGCGCCCCGGCGCCGCACCCGGGTCCTCGCGCTCCCCGAGGCCCGCTGGGCGGCGGCTGCCGCGGTGCTGTTCCTGCTCGCCCTGCCGCTCCAGCTCACCGGCGCGCCCGGCTGGGCCTGGGGCGTGCCGTACGCGCTCGCCTACGCGGCCGGCGGCTGGGAGCCCGCGTGGGCCGGGGTGCGGGCGCTGGCCGACCGGACCCTGGACGTGGACCTGCTGATGATCGTGGCGGCGCTCGGTGCGGCGGCCGTCGGCCAGGTGATGGACGGCGCCCTGCTGATCGTCATCTTCGCCACCTCCGGGGCCCTGGAGGCGCTGGCCACCGCCCGGACCGCCGACTCGGTGCGCGGCCTGCTCGACCTCGCCCCGGCCACCGCGACCCGGCTGCGCGCCGACGGCACCGAGGAGACCGTCGCGCCGGCGGACCTCGCCGTCGGCGACACGGTCCTGGTGCGGCCCGGTGAGCGGATCGGCGCCGACGGCCGGGTGGTGGACGGGACGAGCGAGGTCGACCAGGCCACCATCACCGGTGAACCACTCCCCGTCGCCAAGGAACCCGGCGACGAGGTGTTCGCCGGCACCCTCAACGGCACCGGCGCGCTGCGGGTGCGGGTCGGCCGGGACGCCGCCGACTCGGTGATCGCCCGGATCGTGCGCATGGTGCAGGAGGCGTCCGGGACCAAGGCGCCGACACAGCTCTTCATCGAGAAGGTGGAGCAGCGCTACTCGCTCGGCATGGTCGCCGCGACGCTCGCCGTGTTCGCGGTGCCGCTCGCCCTCGGCGCCGCGCTGACCGGGTCGCTGCTGCGGGCCATGACCTTCATGATCGTCGCCTCGCCGTGCGCGGTGGTGCTGGCGACCATGCCGCCGCTGCTGTCGGCGATCGCCAACGCCGGCCGGCACGGGGTGCTGGTCAAGTCGGCGGTGGTGATGGAACGCCTCGGGCAGGTGGACGCCGTCGCGCTGGACAAGACGGGCACCCTGACCGAGGGCACCCCGCGGGTGACGGACGTCGTACCGCTGCCCGGCGCCGGCATGACGGAGCGGGAGCTGCTCGGGCTCGCGGCGGCGGCCGAGACCGGGAGAGCTCCTCCAAGGACTCGCCCGAGGCGTGGCTGAGGTCGTCCTTCTCGGCTGGGAAGGCCTCGGGTTCTGCGGCCAGG
>NZ_JBEXKG010000360.1:0-2467 GCF_040609555.1 Streptomyces sp. NPDC004658 | reverse complement strand
GCTGGGCGCCGTTGCCGTCCTCGCACACCATCAGGCCGCCGTCGGGGGCGAGGCAGATGTTGTCCGGGGACTCGCCGGGCAGCTGCACCGGCGGCCCGGGCCCGTCTGGTCCTCGGCCGCGTGCTGCGCGCGGAGGCCGGTACGGCGGGCGCGCGGGCCGAGGGGCGGCGGGCCGGACTGCTGCGGGAGGCGGCGGCCGAACTCGCCGGCGCCTACGGGGCGGCTCCCGCCGACAGCCGGGACCGGGCGGAAGCGGCGCTCGAACTGGCCGCCTGCCGGCGAGAGCTGTGGCAGCTCACGGCGGACCGGGACCAGCTGACCGAAGCGCTCGTCACCCTGGACGGCGAGGTCCCGCCCTGGCCCGCCGTCACCGCCGTGGCCCGCGACTGGCGTCCCGGCCCCGAGGGACCCGAGGACACGGCCCCGGGCGACGGCGGGTCCGGTGACGCCGCGGGCGCGTACGGCCGTACCCGTGACGGTGGTTCCGGGCACGGCCCCGGCGGTGCGGACACCGGCGTACCCGCCGCCGGTCCGGAGCCGTCCCCCGCGAGCCGGGACCGTGTGCCCTGGGAGGTGACCGCCCACCGGGCGCGGCTGCTGCTGCGCGGGCGCGTCCTGCTCGATCTGCGGCGTCCCGGTGCCGCCGAGCCCGTACTGCGGGAGGCCTGCGCCGTGCTGCTGCGGGAGCGGGTGCCCGACGCCGTGCGGGGGCCCGCGCTGCTCGATCTCGCGCGGGCCATGCGCAGGGCCGGCGCCGAGGACGCCGAGACCCGGCGGGCGTTCGGCCGGGCGCTGGAGGCCGCCGGGGACGATCCGGACCTGCTGCTGCCGTGCCTGGCCGCGCTGGCCGCGTTCCACGACGCGGCCGGGGAGACCGGGGAGGCCGACGCGGCGTACGAGCGGGCCGCGCTGCTCGCCCCCGCCGACGGCCCGGTGCGGGTCCAGTTGCTCACCGCCTGGGGCGAGTCCCTGCTGCGGCGGGCCTCCGCCGGTGACGGCGCCGGTGTGGTGGACCGGGCCGAGTACGTGCTGCGCGAGGCGCTGAAGTCGCTGCCCGCCCGGTCCGCGCACCGCGGCCGGCTCCAGGGCCTGGTCGGCAGCGCGCTCGCCCAGCGCTTCCGCCACCTCGGCTTCCTGCCCGACCTGTTCGAGAGCCGGCACCTGCTCGGCCAGGCGGTGCGCGCGGCCACCGACGCGGCCGTACGGGCCGAGGTCTGGCTCCAGTTGGGCCGGGTGCGGCTGGAGGGCTGGTACCACGCGGGCGCGCCGGTGCTGGTGGAGGCGCTACAGGCGTACGAGAACGCCGAGCGGGAAGCGGAGGCGGCCCACGGCGGCGACCCCGGCTCGGTGACGGCCGCCCGCGCCCGGCACGGCTGCGGGGCGGTACTGGCGCTGATGGGGCGGACCGGCGCGGCCCGCGGCGCGTTCCAGGCGGCCCTGGAGCAGTGGCAGCGGCTCGTCGGGGCGCTGCGCGAGGTCGACTGGGCCGATGTCGAGCTGACCCGGCGGGCGGAACGGCGACCGCCGCCCACGGACGCCCGGTCGCTGCCGGAGCCGGACTGGCGGGAAACGGCCCCGCCGTGGTGGCCGTGGTCCGAGGAGTGGGCCGACACCCGCGAACTTGACCGGAGTTGAGCCGTCCAGGGTTTCCGGTTCCGGCCTGTCGGGAAGAAGTGGGCAGCCACTGCGGCTGTGCGGGGCGGGCGTAGGGCAGGGAGGAGCCGAGGGTGGGGGAGCTTAGGACACGGGGGGCCGGCCTCGGCGGGGACGCCGAAGAGACCGTGCGCCCGCCCGACCTCACCGACGTCGACCTGCGGACACTGCGTGCCATGGACGATCCGGCGGTGCTCGCGGCGGTCGACGGGGTGCTCGCCGACCCGGACGGGCTGCGCCGGGTCTGGTACACCACCGGCGGGGACGACGAGATCATGCCGGGCCGGCCCGGGCATGCGTTTTCGGCCGGTCCCGCGCGGCAGCCCTTACGCGGCGAGGACACCGTGGCATGACCCCGGGAGCCGTGGGGCCCCTGGGAGACATACGGCCGGCCGCCCCCGCTTCCGGGCCGGTCCCGCCCGAGACCCTCGACGCCCTCGCCCGCACCCGGCCGCTGCCCGCCACCACAGCGGCCCTGCGCGCCGCCCTGCACGCCCGGCGGATGCTGCTGCTGAAGTCCCTCCTGGTCCGCTTCGACCGCGTGCGCGGCACCCTGCCCGCGCTGGTGCGGCGGCGCTTCGAGGACGACTGGGCGCTGCTGGAGCGGGCCGAGCGGTCCGACGCCCCGGCCGTCCGCGCCGTCCTCGACTATCCGACGACCGGTGCCTGGCTGGCCACGGCGCTCGCCGCGCCCGACGGCCCGGAGTTCGCCGAGGCCCTCGCCGGGCTGGGCGCGGTGGCCGTCGCCGCCGCCCTGCGCGCCGGCTGCCGCTTCACCACCACCCGCCCGCTGCCCGCCGGCATCCTGCCGCTG
>NZ_JBEXKG010000359.1:0-2471 GCF_040609555.1 Streptomyces sp. NPDC004658 | reverse complement strand
GGACAAGCCCTCGGCCTATTAGTACCAGTCAACTCCACCCGTTACCGAGCTTCCATATCTGGCCTATCAACCCAGTCGTCTACTGGGAGCCTTACCCCATCAAGTGGGTGGGAGTCCTCATCTCGAAGCAGGCTTCCCGCTTAGATGCTTTCAGCGGTTATCCCTCCCGAACGTAGCCAACCAGCCATGCCCTTGGCAGAACAACTGGCACACCAGAGGTTCGTCCGTCCCGGTCCTCTCGTACTAGGGACAGCCCTTCTCAAGACTCCTACGCGCACAGCGGATAGGGACCGAACTGTCTCACGACGTTCTAAACCCAGCTCGCGTACCGCTTTAATGGGCGAACAGCCCAACCCTTGGGACCGACTCCAGCCCCAGGATGCGACGAGCCGACATCGAGGTGCCAAACCATCCCGTCGATATGGACTCTTGGGGAAGATCAGCCTGTTATCCCCGGGGTACCTTTTATCCGTTGAGCGACGGCGCTTCCACAAGCCACCGCCGGATCACTAGTCCCGACTTTCGTCCCTGCTCGACCCGTCGGTCTCACAGTCAAGCTCCCTTGTGCACTTACACTCAACACCTGATTGCCAACCAGGCTGAGGGAACCTTTGGGCGCCTCCGTTACCCTTTAGGAGGCAACCGCCCCAGTTAAACTACCCATCAGACACTGTCCCTGATCCGGATCACGGACCCAGGTTAGACATCCAGCACGACCAGACTGGTATTTCAACGACGACTCCACCTGAACTGGCGTCCAAGCTTCACAGTCTCCCAGCTATCCTACACAAGCCGAACCGAACACCAATATCAAACTGTAGTAAAGGTCCCGGGGTCTTTCCGTCCTGCTGCGCGAAACGAGCATCTTTACTCGTAGTGCAATTTCACCGGGCCTATGGTTGAGACAGTCGAGAAGTCGTTACGCCATTCGTGCAGGTCGGAACTTACCCGACAAGGAATTTCGCTACCTTAGGATGGTTATAGTTACCACCGCCGTTTACTGGCGCTTAAGTTCTCAGCTTCGCCCACCCGAAAGTGAGCTAACCGGTCCCCTTAACGTTCCAGCACCGGGCAGGCGTCAGTCCGTATACATCGCCTTACGGCTTCGCACGGACCTGTGTTTTTAGTAAACAGTCGCTTCTCGCTGGTCTCTGCGGCCACCCCCAGCTCAGAGCGCAAAGCTCATCACCAGGAATGGCCCCCCTTCTCCCGAAGTTACGGGGGCATTTTGCCGAGTTCCTTAACCATAGTTCACCCGAACGCCTCGGTATTCTCTACCTGACCACCTGAGTCGGTTTAGGGTACGGGCCGCCATGAAACTCGCTAGAGGCTTTTCTCGACAGCATAGGATCATCCACTTCACCACAATCGGCTCGGCATCAGGTCTCACCCTGCATGAGCGGCGGATTTACCTACCACTCGGGCTACACCCTTACCCCGGGACAACCACCGCCCGGGATGGACTACCTTCCTGCGTCACCCCATCACTCACCTACTAACCGCTTGGTCCGGCGGCTCCACCACTTTCCATTCCCCGAAGGGTCCGGAACGGCTTCACGGCCTTAGCATCACGATGCTCGATGTTTGACGCTTCACAGCGGGTACCGGAATATCAACCGGTTATCCATCGACTACGCCTGTCGGCCTCGCCTTAGGTCCCGACTTACCCTGGGCAGATCAGCTTGACCCAGGAACCCTTAGTCAATCGGCGCAAACGTTTCTCACGTTTGTATCGCTACTCATGCCTGCATTCTCACTCGTCAACCGTCCACGACTACCTTCCAGTGCCGCTTCACCCGGCAGACGACGCTCCCCTACCCATCACAGCCGGCGTTGGCCGTTATGCTGCAATGACACGACTTCGGCGGTACGCTTGAGCCCCGCTACATTGTCGGCGCGGAATCACTAGACCAGTGAGCTATTACGCACTCTTTCAAGGGTGGCTGCTTCTAAGCCAACCTCCTGGTTGTCTCTGCGACTCCACATCCTTTCCCACTTAGCGTACGCTTAGGGGCCTTAGTCGATGCTCTGGGCTGTTTCCCTCTCGACCATGGAGCTTATCCCCCACAGTCTCACTGCCGCGCTCTCACTTACCGGCATTCGGAGTTTGGCTAAGGTCAGTAACCCGGTAGGGCCCATCGCCTATCCAGTGCTCTACCTCCGGCAAGAAACACACGACGCTGCACCTAAATGCATTTCGGGGAGAACCAGCTATCACGGAGTTTGATTGGCCTTTCACCCCTAACCACAGGTCATCCCCCAGGTTTTCAACCCTGGTGGGTTCGGTCCTCCACGAAGTCTTACCTCCGCTTCAACCTGCCCATGGCTAGATCACTCCGCTTCGGGTCTTGAGCGTGCTACTACAGCGCCCTATTCGGACTCGCTTTCGCTACGGCTTCCCCACACGGGTTAACCTCGCAACACACCGCAAACTCGCAGGCTCATTCTTCAAAAGGCACGCAGTCACGAGA
>NZ_JBEXKG010000358.1:0-2477 GCF_040609555.1 Streptomyces sp. NPDC004658 | reverse complement strand
CCGTACGGCCGCCGGTCCCGGCCGCCGTCACCAGATGGACGCCGAGCCGCTCGCCCTCCCGGGCCACCGCCTCCAGCGCCCGTATCACCGAGCCGGCGGCGGGCCGGCCCGGCGAGCCGAGCGCGGGGGAGACCAGCGCGTCCAGGTCGTCCACGACCACCACCAGCCGGGGCAGCGGCGCCACGGCCGCGGCCCGCTGCCGGGCGGCGGCGCCCGGCCGCAGACGCAGGGTCGAACTGGGGGGCGTCTCGATGTCACCGGAGGCGGGCACGGCGGTGGAGCCGTGGGCGGGCGTGCGCTGGGCGACCAACCGGCCGGAGACCTCCTGCCCGGCGTGCCACTGGGCGAAGTCGGTCCGGCCCAGCAGCTCCGCCCGGCGCTTCAGCTCGGCGGTCAGCGACTGCGCGAACTCCCGCATCCGCACGGGGTCGTTGGCGATGAGGTGCGTCGTCACGTGCGGTATGTCCGTGCACACGCGCAGGCCCTCGCCGCGGCCGGCGCCCGTGCCGACCCCGTCCCGGCCGTCGAGCAGGACCACGGCCAGCCGGTCCGGCCGCTCGGCGGCGGCCAGCGAGGCGACCACGGCCCGCAGCAGCTCGGTACGGCCGCTCCCGGCCGGTCCCTCGATCAGCAGGTGCGGCCCGTCGGCCACGAGGTCGGCGGTGACCGGGCCGCGGGGCCCGGCACCCAGCACGGCGCGGGCCCGCCCGCCCAGCGAGCGCGTGTCGTCGGCGGCGTCGGCCCAGCGGGCCATCAGCGAGGCCGGGGTGGCCCGGGCCAGCCCCAGCTCGTCCAGCAGGCGGGCCGACCGGGGCAGCGGGGTGGCCACGCGCGCGTGCTGTTCGCCGGTGGGGCCGTCCGGACGCAGCGGTGCGAGTGCCCGCGCGAACCGCTCCGCCCAGGCGGTGGAGACGGCGTCGACGGTGGCGGGCGAACCCGGGCCGACGGGTCCGCCCGGCGCGACCCGCATCAGCCGCAGCGCGGCGGCGACGTCCCCGCTGAGCAGCGCCACGGCACCGCAGTGCCGGAACGTCGGCGTCACCGCGCAGGCGGCCTCGTACGTCTCCGTCACCGGGGAGGCGGGCGACGCGGTCGGGGTCTCGGCGAGGCACACCACGTGGACCCCGGCCCGCGGCCCGGCCACGGCCAGCCGCGCGAGCGCGTCCCGCAGCGCGGCCCCGCCCGGGTCCCCGTCCACGACGACGACGGTGAACGGTCCGGCGAAGCCACCGCCGGCACCGGCGTCGGGGGCTTCCTTCGCCCAGGAGGGGCGGCGGGCGCGGGCGTCGGCGTGAGCGGGGGCGGCGCTCGCGGGGTCCTGCGGGCTGCCGGGGCCCGCGCTGGTGTGCGGGGCGTGGTCCGGGCCGTCGGGGGCGCCGGGGTGCGCCGGGTGTCCGGGGCCCCCGTAGGTCCCGTAGGCCCTGGGGAGGGCGTCCGGTCCCCGGGCGGCCGTCGGCTCCGCCGCGGCGTCCGCGCTGTGCGACCGCGGGGGGTGGGCCGTCGTGCGGCCCGTCGCCGCGTGGTCCTCCACCCGGCGCAGCAGTTCCTCCGTGCGGGCCGCCGCCTGTTCACGGTCGTAGGCCAGCAGCAGCCGGCAGTCCTGGCCGTGGCCCGGCCGGACGTGCGGGAGCCAGCCCAGCCAGGCCCACTCGGCCGTGCGGTCCGCGACCGGCCGGGCGTGGTCCGCGCTGATCAGCACGATCTCCAGCAGGTCGGGGGAGTGCAGCGCGGCGAGCTGGGCCAGCACCGCGCGGGCCAGCCCGGACAGCCGGGGGCGCGGACCGGCCAGGCCCAGCGCGCCCGCCTCGCGCAGCGCGGCCGTCACCGGCACCGCCGGCAGCAGGCCCGAGCCGTCCGGCGTGGTCCGGTCGGCCGTGCCGAGCCGCACGGTCAGCGCCTCGGGGTGTCCCGGCCCGCGCTCCCACAGCCGGGGCCCGGGGCCCAGTGCGGTGAGCAGCAGGGCGGCCGGGTCGGGCCAGGCCTCCGGCTGCCGTGGGACTTCGGCCGCCGGGGCGCCGCCGGCGGGGCCGGCCGTACCGTCGTACGACTCGGAGCCGGCCGGCTGCTCCCCGCGCCCGCCGGCCAGCCGACGCGCCCAGGCCCCCAGTCCGCGCCGCCGGACACCCTGGGGGAGGTCGGTGCCCCTGAGCGGGGTCCCCTTGCGCCCGCGCGCCCGCGCCTCCTCGTCACCCGTACCGGCGACACCGAACAGGCCCGCGTGCGTGTCCGCGCCGGACGCACCGGCGGTGCCTTCGCTCCGGCTCTCCACGCGCGGCGCGCCGGCCTGCCCCGGCACGACGGGCGACTGCGTACGCCGGTGCTCCTGGGCCTCCGCGTCCCAGCCGGCAAAGCCGTGGGGGCCGTAGGCATGCCGGGTGCCCGCCGGGGCGTGCTGAAACAGCTCCAGGCCGCGCCCCGGCGCAACGAGATCGGCGAGCTGGTCAGCAAGAGCGCCATCGCCTCCGGCCTGCGCTCCC